>JAAYRN010000244.1 GCA_012518765.1 Bacteroidales bacterium | reverse complement strand
ATGAGTATCATACCCTGAGAGGGAATACCTCTGATTTCTTTTTCTTCTAAATTAATAAGCATAATTACCGATTTACCTATCAGATTTTCAGGCTCATAAAACTCAGCAATACCGCTTACAATGTGGCGTTGATCTATGCCTGTGTCTACTTTTAGTTTAAGAAGTTTTTTAGTTTTTGCTACTTTTTCGGCTTCCAAAACGGTACAAGTGCGTATATCCATTTTTTGAAAATCGTCGAAGTGGATGGTCTCTTTTTGAGGCGTTAATTGTGTTTCTGGTAGATTTTCCATTTTAGTATCGTGTAATTTTTTAATTTGTATGTCAATGTCGGTATCTTCTATTTTTTCAAACAAGAATTGAGGCTCTTTAATACTTTGGTTATTAGCTAATAAATTCACACTTCCTGCATCTTTCCAGGTAAGGGCAGGTAGGTTAAGCATGTTTTTTAATTTTTCAGCCGTAAAGGGCAGAAAAGGAGAGGAAAATATGCTTAAGTTGGCACAAATTTGCAGGGCTATATTTAATATAGTTTCCACTCGTTGAGGGTTTTCCTTGTATATTTTCCAGGGTTCGCTGTCGGTTAAATACTTATTTCCCAATCGAGCTACATTCATTAGTTCAGCTAAGGCATCGCGAAAACGATATTTTTCAATATTTTTTCCTATGATTGCAGGATATGTGGCTAAGCTGTCTATAACTAATTGGTCTTCTGGTGTTATATTGTTAATTGGAGGTGTTTTTCCTTCAAAATATTTATGCGTAAGCACAATCGTTCTGTTTACAAAATTTCCATAGATAGCCAACAGTTCATTGTTGTTTTTGGCTTGAAAATCTTTCCAGGTAAAATCACTGTCTTTGGTTTCGGGAGCATTGGCTGTCAGTACGTAACGTAAAACATCTTGTTTGTCTTTGAAATCCTTAAGGTATTGATGTAGCCAAACAGCCCAATTGCGGGAAGTGGAAATTTTATCATTTTCTAAGTTCATAAATTCATTGGCAGGTACGTTCTCGGGCAGTATGTACGAGCCTTCGGCTTTTAGCATGGCGGGAAATATAATACAATGAAAAACAATATTATCCTTACCAATAAAATGTACCAATTTGCTGTCGCTTGATTGCCAATAAGGTTTCCAATCTTTGTTGTTTTTTTCTGCCCATTCTTTGCTCGCCGAAATATATCCTATGGGAGCATCGAACCACACGTAGAGTACTTTACCATCGGCATCGGATAGGGGTACCTTGACTCCCCAATCCAAATCGCGTGTAACAGCACGGGAATGTAAACCAGCATCTATCCACGACTTACACTGTCCGTAAACATTTGCTTTCCAATCATTTTTATGATTTTCGAGTATCCATTTACGGAAAAAGTCCTCGTAGTCTTCCAAAGGTAAAAACCAGTGTTTGGTTTCTTTCATAATGGGTTTGTTTCCACTCAATACCGAGGTTGGATTGATTAAATCGGTAGCATTTAAACTTGTGCCACAGGATTCGCATTGGTCGCCATAGGCTTTTTCGTTACTACAATGGGGGCAAGTTCCTGTTATATAGCGGTCGGCAAGAAATTGTTTTGCCTTTTCATCGTAATATTGTTGGGTAGTTTTTTCGACAAACTTACCCATATCGTACATTTTTTTAAAAAATTCAGAAGCTGTTTGGTGATGAATTTTTGAAGAGGTACGAGAATATATGTCGAAACTAATGCCAAGTTCTGAAAAAGATTGCTGATTCATAGTGTGATAGCGGTCTACAATGGTTTGTGGATTTGTGTTTTCTTCGCGAGCCTTGATGGTAATAGGCACACCGTGTTCGTCAGAACCTCCAATAAACAACACATCGGCACCTACGGAACGCAAATAACGAACGTAGATGTCGGCAGGAACATACACGCCCGCTAAGTGTCCAATGTGTAAAGGACCGTTTGCATAAGGTAGGGCAGTGGTAACGGTGTATCGTTTGAATTTATCTTCGGTAAAAGGCATAAGTTTCAATTATTTATTGTTGTAAAAAAACTATTAATTATCAATCTTGCAAAAATACTAAAAAATAACACTGAAATTATTTTTTGTGGCTGGAATTTTGATAATAGAAAGCATTATAGTCAATTTGAAAATATTTTAATACACAAGATAATGAAACAACGTATTAGCATCAAGCAATTAGAACCCAAAGCATACGAAATACTCTATGCAATGGAAAATTATTTATCAACTTCCGATTTGAGTTTTCAACTTCGTGAACTTATCAAAATACGTGCTTCTCAACTCAATAAATGTGCTTATTGTATTGCTATGCACACAAAAGATGCACGAAAAGCAGGCGAAAGCGAAGAACGAATATATGCCTTGTCGGCATGGGAAGAAAGTCCACTTTTTAGCCAAGAAGAACGAGCTGCCTTGGCTTTGACCGAAGAAATTAGTTTTATCGCTCAAGGAGGAGTAAAAGACAATACTTTTGAAAACCTACAAAACTATTTCAACGACAACCAAATAGCTCAAATGATTATACTAATTAATCAAATAAACTTTTGGAATAGAATAGCCCTATCTACCCGAATGAAAATGTAGTGAAATAGGGGAATAAAAAAAATCCGCTGAAAAGCGGATTTTTCTATTTTATTTTTTCTCGGTTTTGTCTATTACGTTACCGTTTGTACTATCAATGATTAGTTTATAAAACCAATCAGGATAGCGGGGTTGTTCGGGAAAAGCGGGTATGGTTTTACTGTGTCCATTATCTATAAATTTACCATCTTTTTCCTTTTTTATATTTCCATCTACGTATTTCACAAGCAAATAGGTGTATAAATCTTTCCAGCGATTGAAAGTAGAAGCTGCGGCTGTATTTGAAAAATTATTTATAGAAGTTATGGCAGTTTCCTTATTTGCAGCATATTCGGATGCAAATTTATCGGATTGTTGTTCAACCATTTTTATAAAATTATTTTCCAGTTCTTCTTGTACCGGCACAATGTCTTTAATCATGTCGGCGTAGCGTGTGTAAGCAAAATTTGAAACTTGATTAAACAGCCAAAATGCCGACGTGGGAGTATACGTCATCATATCACCATTTCCTTCGGCTATGTAGTGAGGTACTTTGGTAATACCGCAAAATATAGGCATATAAACAGTTGTATAGGTATCATCTACACCAAACCAAATGATTCCTCCAATGGGAGCGGGATATTTTCCACGGCATTGGGCTACAAATGAAAAACCAGTTTGTTGGGTTGAAATAGCTCTTTCGTGAATATAATCTACACCTTGGTAATCCCAAGTCATGGGCCTCCAACGGTAAGGGCATACAAAAGGACCAGCTCCCATGTCTTTGGTCATATCCATAGAAGTTCCTGTAAAATGGTCTCTCATTAAGTCAAATACATCTTTTACATCTAATTTTCTATTGGGTTTTATCCACAGAGGCATGCGATTTTTTAGATTATCACCTCGTGCATAATCTTCATATTTAGCCATTTCTTCGGGGTTAACTTTCATAAATCCAGCCCATACGCGGGATTCGCAAAAGCGTGCTCCTCCAAAATCTACAGGATTGTAAATATCGGAAAAACTAAAATCGGCATCTTTTCCATTGTATAAGCCTATGGCTTT
>JAAYRN010000243.1 GCA_012518765.1 Bacteroidales bacterium | reverse complement strand
CACCACGGAGAAGGAGAAAAACATAATTTAATACAAATCATTGAAAATGTGATAGATTTACATGCAAATCAAAAAACATACGACATTACTTTTACCAATTTATTAGAAACCAACGACGCTTCTGTTTTTATAAATAAAACTCAACTTATTCGTGTATTTAATAATTTAATTAGAAATGCCGATCAAGCTAAATCGAACAAGAAAAAACAACATATAATTATTCGTTTAAGTGATTATGGCGGAAATTTATGGCAAATTCGGATACAAGATTTTGGTTTAGGAATGGATGAACATACCTTGAAACACATATTTAATTTGCGTTTTACAACCAAATCAACTGGAATGGGCTTAGGCTTGGTTATTGTTAAAAATATCATCACCGATTGGAACGGACAAATCAAAGTTCATTCCACCATCAATCAGGGAACAACTTTTACTATATTGTTACCCAAGTATGTAGAATCATAAAATAGATGACTTTAGTAAGTGTGGAATTTTTCAATTTTTTTCCACAAATGAACCCTGTCAATACCTCCAACATTGTGTCCATGAGAAGGGTAAATAAAATAATCAATCTGCTTTTTTGCTTTAATGGCTTTATTTACAAAATCTAAAGTATGCTGCCAAACAACTACAGGATCCATAGCTCCGTGAAATATAAGTAAATCGCACTGAATGCTATCTACGTAATTTAGCAACGAAGATTTTTTGTATCCATCTGGATTATCCTGAGGAGTATCCATGTATCGTTCGCCGTACATAACTTCATAATATTTCCAATCGGTAACAGGACCTCCGCAACTGGCTCTGTTAAAAACATTTGGATGTCGTGTAATCATGCTTAATGTGATAAAGCCACCGTAACTCCAGCCATCGACTGAGATACGAGAAGCATCAACATATTTCAATGATTTCAAATAATCTACTCCACACATTTGGTCTTCTACTTCAAAATCGCCCAAATGACGATGTATACAGCTCTCAAATTCAAATCCTCTGTAATTAGTTCCTCTATTATCTAAGGTGAAAACAATATATCCTTTTTGAGCCATGTACTGTAAAAACCAACCTCCCGATAACCAAGAATTAGTAACCATTTGAGAGTGAGGACCGCCATAAACGTAAAGAAAAACAGGATAAGTTTTCGTAGAATCAAAATTTACAGGTAATATCATCCGACAATATAAATCAGCGTTATTGTCATTTTTTATAGAAAAAATATGCGTTTCGGGAAGTGCATACTCGTGTAAGTGGTTTCTGTTTTTTAGTAACAAAGTTTTAGTTTTTCCTTTGCTATCTTTCAATTTAATTTCGTTGGCGGTACGTGTATTATTGTACATATCTAAAAACCAACTTCCGTCAAAAGATTCTTTTACATTGTGTACACCCAAATCGGTAGATATTTTATTTATTTTCGAATTGGATAATTGTACGCTATAGAAATGATTTCCTACAATTTCATCTTTATTAGAGTAAAAATAAAGTTGTTTCCCGGTGTGATTAAATGCTGCTATTTTTTTTACTTCCCATTTTCCCGAAGTAAGTTGCTTGATAAGTTTTCCCGAAATGTCGTATAAGTACAAATGATTCCATCCATCGCGACGGCTTGACCAAACAAATTGATTGGGATTATTAGGGACGAAATATACAGGATGATAAGGTTCTACGTAACGCTCGTTTTTCTCTTCAAATAAAGTTTTAATAAACGCCCCTGTTTTAGCATCGTATTGGTTGAATTTCAAATGATTTTGATCTCGATTAAGTACCCCTATAAAAATAAATTTT
>JAAYRN010000242.1 GCA_012518765.1 Bacteroidales bacterium | reverse complement strand
TTTTTAAAAATCCTACAATAGCCAAGCTATTATATTTTTTTGGACTGATTCCTGTTTATAGACAACGAGATGGATTACAAAGTGTTAAAACTAATCTAAATATTTTCAATACGGTAGAAGAATATATAGATGACGGACACACTCTTGTTTTATTTCCCGAAGCCGGACATCAAGATGGACATTATTTGGGACGTTTTTTTCTTTCGTATACTCGTTTGGCATTCAATGCTGCTAAGCGTTCAAATTTTGAAAAAGAGGTTTTTATTTTGCCTTGTGCCAATCATTATAACGATTATTTTAATTGGCGCGAAGAATTGGTAATGTCTTACGGTACGCCCGTTTCGCTCAAACCTTTTTATCAGCTGTATCAAGAACAGCCGCGACAAGCTCAAATAGAGGTAGATAAAATAGTAAAAGCTCAGGTGGAGAGTTTAATGCTACACATTCCCGATTTGGAAAATTACGATAGCATTTATTTTATATTGCAAACTTACGGACGATTGTTTGCGGTAAAAAATGGATATAAGCCTCAAAAGTTACCCGAAAAATTGGCTTCAGACCAAAAGCTCACAAAAATTCTCATGGATTTTCATCAGCAACATACTGAAAAATCCAATGAACTGTATGCACTTGCCACACACTATCATACAATTTTAAAAGAATTGAAAATAAGCGATGATGTTATTGAAAAACCATTGGATATAAGTCATTTATTACTCCAATTTTCACTTTATATATTGGGTTTTCCTGTGTTTTTATACGGTTATTTACACCATCTTATTCCCTATAATATTCCTCGTATACTTGGCAGAAATCTTGAAGATAAACTTATGTATCCTTCCATTAATATTGGCGTTTCTGCCATGGCAGGCATTCCATTGTTTTATATTTTATTTTTCATAATAAGTTTATTCTTTATACATCCTTTATTGAGTGTTGTTTATGTGTTTACATTGCCTGTTTTTGGCATTTTTGCATGGAATTACCGAAAAAGATTTTTTGTGTTTGTAAAAAAATGGAGGTACAATCAACTCATTAATTCACAGAAAAATAAAACAGAAGAGGTTTTGAACCTTCATCAAGAGTTTTATGACAAAATGAACACCTTAGTCAGTTTGTAAATTTCTCTTTTTCAGTACAACATGTAGGGGATAATGGTCTGAATAGTTGACCTTATCCACTGTAAAGTTAAAGGCATCAAAAATAGTATTGTCGTAAAAAATGTAGTCTATTCGGATAGATAATCTGCTGTTGAAGAAAAAAGTATTTCCAAAACCTTTGCCACTTTTAACAAAAGCATCGGATAATAAGTTGTTGATTTGCTGATAAGTATACGACCATGGAGGATCGTTAAAATCGCCACAGACCACAACTGGATAAGGCGAGGTTTTGATGTGTTCTACTATGGTTTTAACTTGTTTGTTGCGTGCTTTATATCCTATTTTTAATTTATTTAAAATACGATACATACTTTTTTTACTATCCTCTGTTTGTAGGTTTACCTTTGCCGCAGTTACTTGGTCTGTAAATAAATAATCTTCTACATCTAAGCTAATCGATTGAAAATGTATGTTGTATATACGTATTGTATCACCTTTAAAGTCGATGTCGCTATAGGTGGCGTTGTTTGCTTTGGTGTCGGGGAGTTGGATTTTTTCGCTATGAACGATGGGATAGGTCGAAAAGGTGGCTAAGCCAAGTTGTCGATGTTTGCCTTGAAGAAACAAATAACTATAAGGAGTATGTATTTTTTGTTTAATTGTTTTGTCATATCCATGTGTTTTGTTTTGAAAATGTTCTTGAAAACAAACAATATCAGGCTTTTGCTGTTCGATGTATTGAAAAATACTATCGGCATACAGGGTGGCATTATACATGCCAAAAAGGTTAACATTATACGATACAATTTTTAGCGTATTTTCATTTTCTTCGGTAATTTTATTTCCCTTCAATTGATACAAACGAGGTATAAATGTAAAACCAATCAAAATACCAACCAAAGAAATTAATACGTACCTATGTCGTTGGAGCGTCCAATATATAATAAAAAAAGCATTTGAGATAAGCAAATAAGGATAAAGCAATCCGAAAACAGCAATGTACGTGCTTTTTTCGGGTGAAATATAATTAGCTAAATAGGAAACCAATAAACCC
>JAAYRN010000241.1 GCA_012518765.1 Bacteroidales bacterium | reverse complement strand
TTACAACGTTTTGCAAAAACAACAGCCATTCCCGTTTTCCTGATTGGACACATTACAAAAGACGGCAATTTAGCAGGACCTAAAGTATTGGAACATATTGTCGATGTGGTTTTACAGTTTGAAGGCGACCGCAATTATGGCTACCGTATCGTCAGAGCGATGAAAAACCGTTTTGGTTCGGTTGCTGAATTGGGCATTTTTGAAATGCAACAAACAGGTTTGCGTGAAGTAAGCAATCCTTCGGAAATTTTAATTTCTCAACATTCTGAAGATGTGAACGGTATAGCTATTGCTGCCACTATTGAGGGTTTACGTCCTTTTTTGATAGAAACACAAGCCTTGGTAAGTCCAGCCGTATACGGAAATCCACAACGCTCCTCTACAGGCTTCGATTTGAGAAGATTAAGTATGCTATTAGCCGTATTAGAAAAAAAACGTGGACTTAAACTCAACGCCAAAGACGTTTTTTTAAACATTACTGGAGGCATACACGTCAATGACCCTGCCGCCGATTTGGCAATAGTAGCGTCCATTATGTCGTCCATGTTTGACCTTACTATAGATTCCGATATTTGTTTTACAGGGGAAATTGGTTTGTCGGGCGAAATTCGACCCGTAAGCCGCATAGAACAACGCATTAGCGAAGCTAAAAAATTAGGATTTAAACGTATTTACATTTCTTCTCACAATCCTAAAGAACTAAATGTTAATGGTATAGAAGTAGTTCGATTGGCTAAAATCGAAAAACTATTAACTACCCTATTTAAGTTATAAACTATTATTTACAATAAAATTAATATGTTTCATGTCAAATACAAAGCATTGAGCGTTGAGCGAAGTCGAAACGCTCTTGTTTACTTCAACTTCGCTCAATAAACTCCATATTACACAATAGAATTTCAAGTATTAATAGCTAAAAAATTTCAATGGGGCTTTGTTTCGACTACGCTCAACAAGCACGCCTCCCTTACAAGGTCGCAAACAACAGCTCCCTGAGCGGAATCGAAGGAATCACTCCTCCCCTTCAAAATCCTTTACAATCAATTTCTGAAAAAAATATTTTTACAAAAAGTAAAAATAGCACAAAAATATGTATACCTTTGCAAAAAAAAGCACCTTAAGGACACCTATACAACAACCGTAGGTTATATGAGTGTACTTTGAGTGTATATACAAATAAGTTATGTGTCATGCTAAAAACGACAACGAACAGAGATGACAGAAAAAATGATTAAATTTGTAGCCTAAAAATATAAGAAATTAAAATGAAAGAAAAACTGACGATAAATAAACTAAAAGCAGAAGCCAAAGCCTTTTGTATCGCTGAATCGAAAATTAAAAACAAATTACTTTTTGGTGTAACTGACGGAAAAGCAGTAGGAACACATATTGAACATAAGTTTCAAGAACAACTAAATTTGAAATACAAAACAACAATTGGTTCATCTGCAAGTGGCATTGATTTACCATCAGTAGATATTTTGACAGACATTAAGGTTACTTCTATTAAACAACCTCAATCTTCTTGTCCTTTCAAAGATGCTAAACAAAAGATTTTTGGACTTGGGTACAATCTACTTGTTTTTGTCTATGATAAAATTGATGACCCAAAAACCAAAACCGCTAAACTTGACTTTGTTAGTTGCTCATTTATTTCAAAAGAAAGGACTGCCGATTACACAACAACTTACCGTTTACGCGAAATGGTTAAGGATAAGGCTAATGTAGAAGATATTGTTGCATACCTGAACGATAAAAATATTCCAGCCGATGAAATAACTCTAAATCAATTAGCAAAACAAATTCTAACAACACCTCCTGTTCAAGGATATTTAACCATTTCAAACGCTTTACAATGGCGACTTCAATACCAGAGAGTTGTTACGCTTGACAAAACAGTACAAGGAATTAGTAAAGTAATTGATAAAGTAGCCAAGTAATGAGAATATTAGATGCAAATATTTCATTGCAAGTCTGCACATTTTTAAAAGACTTCTTAAACAAAATTTCGTCTTTTGAAAATGTCAATCAAAAAATATTTGAAGCTTTTGGTATCAATACTTTTTTTGAAAATGATATTGATTTTCAAAGATTAAAAGAATCTGTTTCAAATCTTGCTATAAGCTCAGTTGAAGAATCAGATCGTGCGGAATATGGTGATTTTCAAACAAATAAAGAATTAGCAAATAAGATTGCGCAACAGTTGGCAAAAAGAAATATATCGCCAGAAATAATTATTGAGCCAACTTGTGGAAAAGGAAATTTTATAATTGCTTCGTTATCAAATTTTAAAACAGTAAAGAAAGTATTTGGGATAGAGATTTACAAGCCATATGTTTGGGAAACAAAATTTGGTATTCTTGATTTTTTTCTTTCAAATCCAAACACTTACAAACCTGAAATTACAATCACACATTGCAGTATTTTTGATTTTGATTTTAAAAGTATTTCTAAACAGTTTCCAACTGAAAAATTATTAATAATTGGAAATCCACCTTGGGTAACAAACTCAAAATTAGGTGGCCTGAATTCTTCAAATCTTCCAAAAAAATCAAATTTCAAGAATCAAAACGGTTTAGATGCAATAACAGGCAAAGGAAATTTTGATATTGCCGAATATATTACTTTAACGCTCCTAGATGCTTTTCAGACTCATAATGGTTATTTGGCACTATTGGTAAAAAACTCAGTGATAAAAAACATCGTTTTCGACCAAAAAGACAACAAATACAGAGTTGGTGAAATAGAAAAATATTGCATTGATAGTAAAAAGGAATTTAATGTTTCAGTTGAAGCGGCTTTGCTTTATTGTCAACTCAATTCAAAACCAAGTTTTGAAAGTACCGAATTTGATTTTTACAGTTTAGAAAAAAGATTGGTTTTTGGTTGGCTTAATAATAAGTTTGTATCTAATCTTACTAACTATAACAAAACGAAAGAGATTGATGGAGTATGCCCTTTTGAGTGGAGACAAGGAATAAAGCACGATTGTGCGAATATTATGGAACTTGAAAGGGTAAATGGTCATTTTGTAAATAAACTTTCCGAAGAAATCAAACTTGAAGAAGACTTAATTTATGGTTTTTTAAAAAGTTCTGATTTAAAAAATACAGTAATTAAAAATACCAGAAAACATGTTATTGTAACACAAACAAAAGTTGGTCAGGAAACTTCATATATTCAACATTTATATCCAGATACATACAATTATCTAAAAATAAACATTTCATCTTTTCAAGCGAGGAAATCAAGTATTTATAATGGTAAACCGCAGTTCTCAATTTTTGGGATAGGAGATTATTCCTTTAAACCTTACAAAGTTGCAATTTCTGGATTATATAAAACGTATCATTTTACATTGGTTTTACCTCAAAACAACAAACCTATAATGTTAGATGACACTTGTTATTTTATTGGTTTTGACAAAATTGAATATGCCGTTTACGCTATCATTCTTCTAAATTCCAAGACGACGGAAGCATTTTTAAAATCAATTACATTTTCTGATGCAAAAAGAGTTTTTACAAAAGACCTTTTAATGCGTTTGGACTTATTAAGTATCTCTAAGACTATCACACAAAAAGAAATTGAAAAGCAGATAATTTATTTAAACAACAAATATAGTTTGAGCGTAAAACTTTCTGACTGGGACAGTTTTATTAATGAAATGATACCTAAGAAAGAAAAACAATTAACCTTATTCGGATGAAAACAAAGCAGGAAGGCAACAAGCGGCTTTGCATCGGGCGGGCTCATGTGCAAACTTGAAGTTTTATGCTATCCCCCGCCTTCGGCAATACTCAAAACATTGAGTGCCATTTAAGCAGACAGTATAGTTACGAATAAAAAAAATATTTAAAAATATGGTCAAAAATTATTTAGTCATGACAAAAAGATTATTTATTATTATGGTTGCACTTTCGTTTCTAAGTTGCGACCGCGAAGAAACGAGCAGGGTAGAAATACTGCAAATAAGGAAGAAAGCAGTTGATACCTTGAAAATAGACTCAAATACATTTGTTTTAGATGCCTATTTATGGCGTGATTTTATGCCTGTAAGTCCAGAAAACGGGCAGTCAATGATTTCTATTAATTGGCTTATTTGTATAGATTCTACCAAAATACCAGACAATATAAATATGGTAAAACAGTATGTGATTTATAACGATGAAGTTTGGGAAGCTAATTATGAAAACGAAGCACCAGAACCAAGTTTGCCTGAGTACAAAATGGTAAAAATATCAAGAAATGGTCCTAAATGGGGACCTAAAGTATATGTCGATGTTATTTCACAAATTCGTAACTCGAAAACAAATAAAGACTATTACATTGAACGAAAAAATGTATATATAGAACGTACAGATTGAAAACTACGGCGTCTAACGAACAGTTTGGCATTATGGCTGATAAAGAGGTTTGTACTAAAATCTCCCGCCTTCGGCAAAACCCCGTCCACGCCCCTAACAACAGCTTTCTGAGCGGAGTCGAAGGAAGCACTCCTCCCCTTCAAAACCCTTTACAATCAATTTTCTAAAAAAATATTTTTACAAAAAGTGAAAATAGTATAAAAAAAATGTATATATTTGCAAAAAAATAAAAAGCAACTTAAGTACATATATGAAATAAGTTACAAGTAAGTCGAAAAAAAGACAAAAAAAAATGAATACCCATGTCACATTTGCTTTTACCCCGACAAACAAAGCTAACCATTCGGTGAAATCAAAAGAACCATTTTAATCCTCCTACACTATAAACACAATAAAAAATATTTTTACCATCATACAATAAATGATTATGAACGGAAAACAATATATAAATGACATAGAAGAACTTGTCGGAATTTCATTAAAACCTCAAGAAAGAATTCAACTTTTGAGAAGAATTCTTGATATGCTATTTAAAGATCTTACAAAAAAATATGAAATTGTAATGACTACGTTACAACCAAGAATGGCTTGTTATTGTCAACAAGAAAATATTGACAAGCAGACAACACAATTGTTACATGAACTAAGAATATTTTGTAATAAAGTAGTTCATAACGAAATTATTAATCCAACAGAAAATAATGAAAAATATTGTGTAAAAATTCTTTCAGAATTTATTTCACAATCTTGTAATGTTGAAATATCTGAAAAAATAAAAGCATTTTATATTAAAGAAAATTCCTTTAATCCTCTTCTTATACGAACAACAAAAAAATATGAAGAAGTTTCTGAGATACATGGTTTTATAAAAAACATTAATAAAACGATTAAGCAGGATAGATTTGGAAAAGATTTTATTGATATTTTAGTTGAAAATGATGATTTTGGTACTATTTCAATCCGCTTGACTAAAACCGATAAAGATGATATTATTACTGAATTGGCGAATATTGCATGGGAATATGCTGAAATAGTAATTACAGATATAATTTTTGACAAAGAAAATGGGTATTATTACTCAACAACAAAAACACTTGTTATACTTGAGCCAAGTTTCATTATTGATGTTAAACAAATAGCTGAATGTAATGAATTTATTGGAGCTGGCAGATGGAATATTGACCCGGGTTCATATCAGCGTAAAAAGTTTGAAGAAACAAAAACAAATGAAAGCATTACAAAAGGGTATTTAATTGGTAGTATTTTGGATGAAATTGCAAGTAACACTCAATTTAATTTTAATGATAAGGCTGATGATTTTTTTAAAACTTCAGTTATATCCACATTATCACTTAGAAAAGAGAAAGAAAATGAAGTTACGGAAAGAATTAAAATAGAAGTACAACCTCAAGAGACAAATATTAGAAATTCAATACAAAAGTTCAATAATCATAAAGTATCTATTGAACCAACATTCCTTTCTGTTAAATATGGTATTCAAGGGAGGATTGATGCTCTCTATGAAAAGAATTCAAATACTAATGACAAAACAGTAATTGAGTTAAAATCTGGAAATTACAGATATTCTAATCCTCAACATCAAGCACAAACAGCTTTATATGACTTATTATTAAAATCAACTTATCCATCAAGATTTGGGAATAGCTTCATTTTGTATTCTCAAAAACCAAATGATTCTTTAACACTTGTAAACGCTGATGAAGCAACAGTTACCAGAATACAAAGAAAGGCAATGTTAATTAGAAACAAAATAGTTTCAGATGAGTTTAAAATTGCAAAAGGTGAAATGAATCCAATAAATGAAGCTATTGGCTCTCTTGAATTGAAACCAATAGAACGAATGTACTTTGATGGCTATTGCCAATTTATTTGTAACGAATTAAAAACAGCAAAAGAAAAACATATAAGTACACTCTTATCAAATGGTGGGGATAATTCAAGTTCAAAATATCTTACAAATTTAACAATTATTGATATTTCAGATGATTTTCAAATAAAATTAAACATTAACCCAGATGGTGAATTACTTTTTGATTTACCTGATTTCAAAGAAAATGATTACATAATGCTTTTCCCAGTTGATGCAGATGGTACAACAAATCCGTTAAAACATCAAATCCTCAAAAGCATAATAAAAGAAATAGACGATGAGCAAATAACTGTTTCCCTTATTAATAAACAATTAAATAAAGATTACTTAAAACAATACAAACGTTGGACAATTTGTCAAGATTTTCGAGAATCAACTATAAAATATTTATATCAACAAGTTTATTCACTTGTAACTGCTTCAGAAGAAAAAAAACAATTAATTCTTACTTTGGAAAAAAAACCTACTTTTTCGGAAGTAAATTATATAAATAATCCAAGATTATCTAAATTACAAAATCAAATAGTAAAGCAAGCCGTTTCTTCTGACAACTATTATATAATCCAAGGCCCTCCTGGTACTGGTAAAACTAGATATATACTTACTGGTATTGTTGATTATCTTAATAAAACAGAAAAAGTCGTTGTAATTGCGCATACTAATCAAGCTGTTACAGAGATTTGCAGTATTATGCATGAGCTAAACATCGATTTTATTCGACTTGGTGGTAGAAGTGATAACCCCTTTTCGATTAACAAAATCTCAGAAGAACTAACTCTTACAAAATTACTTGATAAAATCGAAAAAACAAATGTTATTGTTTCCACTCAACATACATTATTTTCTAATTTAGAACTAATAAATACTATTAAATACAAAACTATTATTGTTGATGAAGCTTCCCAGTTATTAGAACCACAGCTTATTGGAATAATTACAAAGTTTGACAGATTCATCTTGATTGGTGATGAAAAACAATTACCTGCTATTACTCTACAAGAAGATACTTTCGAAAAAATTAATGATGAACTAAAATCTATATCATTGCTAAAATATAATGAATCTTTATTCTACCGTCTATTATTAAATGCTAAATTGAAAAAGTGGGATTGTTACTCCTTTTTAAAGGAGCAAGGTAGAATGCATATTGATATTGCTGAATTTCCTAATAAACAATACTATCAAAATCAATTACAGATAATTTCAGAGGATCAAAAAAATGAAGGAAAAATCTTCTCATCTGATTCACACAATTATATTGAAAGATGTCTTGCTTTAAAAAGAGTTATTTTTATCCCCTCTGACAAAGATAAGATATCCTTTAAAAATGATAGTGAACAAAAATTAATTCATGAATTTTTGAAAGTAATTTTACAAATATGTAAAACAAAAAACATAGATATTGTTTCAAAATCTAGAAGTAATAATGAGCTTTCAATTGGTGTAATTACCCCTTTTCGAAAACAGATTACGAATATAAAAAGAATTATTCCACATAATTTGAAAGATATAATACTAGTTGATAGTATAGAAAAATTTCAAGGTTCTGAAAGAGATATAATTTTTTATTCGACAGCTATAAACAACAAAAAACAAATTGATAAACTTCAATCTCTTGTAAATATAGACAATTCAGAAGTCGATAGAAAATTAAATGTGGCTTTAACGAGAGCAAAAAAACATTTAATAATTACAGGAACTAAATTTATCCTTGAAAAGGATGAACATTACAAACAACTAATTAAACATATTGAGTTAAATGGTGGCTTAATTCAAATAAATTTTTAACAATTTAAAACATGAAACTTATCGAAAAACTTAATAAAGCTATTGATATTGAATACGATGCTAAAAATTCAGAAATAGATGAATTACTTCTTACTCCAATTGAAGACCGTATCCTAAAAGGAGAAACTATTTCTAATATTGAAATAGAAATATTAAAATATTCTCCAGTAATAATAGGAGCCGGAAATACCGGTGATGGTCGTATTTACCTACAATTTGATGAGAATAGAATCAATTTTTCAAAAGTTAAAATTTTTTGTAAAAATAATTATTCAAAATTTAGAGAAGGATCCCCTGTAATCCTTCA
>JAAYRN010000240.1 GCA_012518765.1 Bacteroidales bacterium | reverse complement strand
GAGTGTGCAGCTTTGATTATCCGACATTCCATTCGAGAAAAAATTACAGATGCCAAAGATTCTTTTTATCAACAGCGTATTGTTTCCCTTCGGGAGTTAGTAGTTGATAAAAAGAATCTTTGGCATCTGTAATTTTTTCTCGAATGGAATGTCGGATAATCAAAGCTGCACACTCGCTATTTGCAGAATAATTAATAATTTCTTCTCTATTCATAATCAATGATTTATTTTCTACAAAATTACTATTTTTTTGTATACAAACCTATTCAATGGGGTAAATTGTTTTTAAAGCTGTTCAAAATCATAGTGGATAGAACTGCCAATAGAAAGTTTTAAATAACTGGCGTGTTTATGTCCATCCAACAGTGCATCCATGGTGATATATGTAGTGTTACCCAGTATTTCTATGCTTCTTTTGTGGTCATGTCCAGTGATAACCATGTTAATATTATGCGTTAAAAATAAATCTAACAAGGTGCGAATTTCTTCTATATTAGGATTGGTACTACTTGTGTGTCGGCTACGAAAAAAGTTACAATGAGTAAAAACAATGCAATTCCGATATAAAGTTCTATCTTTCAATATGTTTTTTAACCAGTTCATTTGTTTATACCCCAAAGTTCCGCTACCTGAATCTAAGCAAATAAACAAATCGATAGCTTGGGGAGTTTGTACGGTAAAGTAATATGTTGAAGAGCCCAATCGCTTATAAAATTCATCCCATCCATCGAAGTATAAATCGTGATTCCCAACAAGTAAGAAAGATTCAATGGTAGATTGTGGGGGTATCTTTTTTTCAAAAATAGCCACATCTTTGGCACGTCCGCTGGTAATATCACCATTCATAACAACAGCCAAGGCAGAATCTTCAATAGCATCGAAAATAAACGTATTATAATTTTTATCCGTGCCCATATGACTGTCACCCATAACATAAATTTTATACACAGAATCGGTTGTAGTAATTTGTTTAAATCCGTGTATATCATTCCATTCCATCGATTGATCAAAGCGTTCATTTACATAGTTGTAAGAAAAAAACATACCTCTAATATCGGCTTTGTCGCAGGAGATAAAACCTAACAAAAACAAACCTATAATTACTTTTATCAATAAATAATTTCGCATGATATTCCAGTTCTAAAAAAACAATCGAAAGGATTAATACTTAAATTAAACGAACCCGCACTATTGTACCATAATTCCCAAAACACATCCCATTGTTTATTCCATTGATAATGAGCTTTTAAATTAATCATTGGATTGGTTTCTTGATTGAGCAAAAAATAATCCATGTTGGTAACGCTAACTTCTATGTTCCAGTTTTCATCATAGGGTTTAAGCGATGCACTTATCAAATAAATCATATTGAATTTTTCGTAAATATAAGTAGGCTTTTCAAGCGGATGTATTTGCATGTATTTCTTACTAACTCCTAAACTTCTTATATGTGTACCTAACTCACAACGAAAGTGTTTCCTAAAATAAGAGGCAGATAAACCCACATTGTATTCAAATGCCAATTTGGAAAATGAGTGGTACATAAAAAAAGTTTTTGCAATAAAATTATGTTCCGATACCGCAAACTGATACGAATAATCGACAAAACAATTGGAAGTATTGCTAAGGTGCTTGTTTACACAAAATTGATAAGCCGTATTTAGTGAATGATTTTTATACATAAAATCATTTTTCAAAGCCGTATTGAAATAAATACCTTTGCTTACGTTATTACTTCCAACATCGCCAAATGCCGTAATTTTAATTTGCGACAATGCTTGCGTATTCAAACTAAAACAAGCCAACATAAACAAGTATGGTATCAGTAAACGAAACATATATTTTTAGGAAAATAAACCAATACAAAAGTACATGTTTTTTTTATACAAAACCAATGGATTTACCCTAAAAAATCAAAATAAAGTAAAAGGGTTTTTACAGCTATTATATTCAAAATTTCACAACTTATAACAGAATATTTATTCCTATAAATATTAAAAAAAACCTAATAAGTTAATTGGTATCTTATTTTAATGTAAAAATAAAAATAAAAAAAGTTTTTATATTAAGTGCAATATATTGATAATTAGTTTATTTCGTGGTTGTTTTTTTGCTTAAAACAAAAAAGAAAAATGAAAGGAAAAATGCTGGAAAATTCAAAAAAAAGTGTTATTTTTGCGTAGTAAAAAAACTGCTGAGGATAACGCATAATATGGAAAATATGGGTATAAAAAATATCTTGGTAGCCGACTATAAAGCTGACTTTATCGCTATGATAGAAACTATGTTGAGAAAGGAAGAACATGACGTAATTTTGATGACAAATGAATTTATCAAAATGAATAAATATAATTTCAAAATTTAAAAATAAACTACGTAAATTTCGAAGTTTACACCACAAGTTACATGTTAAAAAAAATCATTAAATATTTAAAAGTTTGATAGGAAAAACAGCTCTCCGACAGCATAATATTGGAGAGCTATTATTAGTTTAGAGCAACATAATTAAATAACATAATAATTAAATTATTAAAATAAAAATATGAAAGGATCAATAGACAAAACATTGGAACAATATGACAATGTAGAAAGAGATTCTCTGATTGCTATTCTTCAAGAAATACAAGAAACTGAAGGATACCTTTCAGAAGAAGCCATTGTTAAAACAGGTAAAAAATTAAAAATACCTACGAGCAAAATCTACGGAGTTGCTACGTTTTACAACCAATTTCGTTTCGAACCCAAAGGCAAATACCATGTTATGGTTTGTAGAGGAACCGCATGCCATGTCTTAGGCTCGTTAACCGTACTACAAGAGTTGGAAAAAACATTGAAAATCAAAGCAGGACAAACCACCCGAGATGGCTTATTTAGCATCGAAGTTGTGGCTTGTATAGGCGCTTGCGGTTTAGCCCCTGTTGTGAGCATAAATGGAACTTTCCATGCAAAATTAACCGCTACAAGTATTAATGAAATTATTGAATCTTATAGAAAAAAAGAAGAATAATATGGCTACTGACAAAAATCAAAAAATGTTAATTGACTTTATAAAAGGCAATAAAAGTACAGATTGGGATAACCAGTCAAGTGTAATCAAAAGAGAAAAAATAGATAAACCCATTATCTATGTAGGAGCAGGTACCTGTGGTTTAGGTGCTGGAGCTATGGAAACCATAGAAGCAGTAAAAACCTACCTAAGCAACAAGAAAATAGAAGCTGACATTATGGAAGTAGGTTGTATCGGACTTTGTGCCGTAGAACCCATCGTTGATGTACAACTTCCCGGTAAAAACAGAATATCTTTTCAAAGAGTAACTGCCGAAAAAATAGAAGACATCCTCGACCAAGCATTCAATGCAAAAATAAAAGAAGAAGACGTCTTGGGACAAATACAAATAGGAAAATCGGAAAAATGGGCAAATGCTGCTGACTTTTTCGAACATCCATTTTTTGTAAAACAAAAAAGAATTGTATTGAAAAACTGTGGACTAATCAATCCTGAAAGCATAGAAGAATACATCGCATTTGGTGGTTACGAAGGCTTATACAAAACAGTTACAAAACATTCAAGTGCCGATATTTGCGATATCATAGAAAAAAGCGGATTACGCGGTAGAGGCGGTGGTGGCTTCCCCACAGGAAGAAAATGGAAAATAGCCCTACAACAAGAGGCTGACCAAAAATACTTAATCTGTAATGCCGACGAGGGCGACCCAGGTGCATTTATGGATAGAGCAGCCATCGAAGGCGATCCACATCGCTTGATTGAAGGTATGCTAATAGCAGCTTACGCAATAGGAGCTTCTGTAGGATATATCTATATCAGAGCAGAATATCCATTGGCAATCGATCGTTTAAAAATAGCTATCGAACAAGCGAAAGAATATGGATTCTTAGGGAAAAATATTTTCGGTTCAGGTTTTGATTTTGAACTAAAAATAAAAATGGGAGCAGGTGCTTTTGTTTGTGGAGAAGAAACAGCACTAATTCACAGTATCGAAGGATACCGCGGAATGCCTCGCCCACGTCCTCCATTTCCAGCTATCAGCGGATTATTTGGCAAACCCACCATTATTAATAATGTAGAAACATTTGCCAACGTATCAGAAATTATCGTTAACGGTGCCGATTGGTTCGGATCTGTAGGAACAGAAAGCTCAAAAGGAACCAAAGTATTTGCACTTTCAGGTAAAATCAAATACACCGGATTAGTCGAAATTCCTATGGGTACTACTATCAGAAGCGTTATTTATGATATTGCAGGTGGTGTAGCTAACGGTAAAAAATTCAAAGCAGTTCAAATAGGAGGTCCTTCAGGTGGATGTATTACCGAAGAAAATTTAGACATTCCAATTGAATACG
>JAAYRN010000239.1 GCA_012518765.1 Bacteroidales bacterium | reverse complement strand
TCATTTTCAAGTTTTTGAAGCGAAGTATACTTGCGTTTTAGATTTGTTTTATGCAAAATAGATTCTATTTCAGGACTTGTATGCGTATAGGAAAGAGCAAGTTTGTATTGAGAAAAACAAATACTTGTATTTCCCCATAATATAAATAATAAAGCCCAAAAATAATTTTTCATCTGTGAAATAATTTTCAAATATAACGACTATAATTTTCAAATGTTATGATTAGATTTGAATGATACATATGGGTAGGTTGAGTGTTGTTTGTATAAAAAATAAAACAAAGCGATAAGAAGTGAGATTAAGTAATAAAATTAATGTAATTTTGCATAAAAGGAAAATACAAATTGAGAGTTAGACAAAATAATTATAAGCCCCTATAGTTCAATGGATAGAACGAAAGTTTCCTAAACTTTAAATCCAAGTTCGATTCTTGGTGGGGGTACCAAAAACGATATACACGATGAGATTATTTTCATTTATAAACAAAGAAAAAAAACAATCACTTGATAAAGGATTGGAAAAAACAAAAGAAGCCTTTTTTACTCGCCTGTCGCGAGCCATTGTCGGAAAAACTACTGTAGATGATGAAGTTTTGGATTCATTGGAGGAAATACTGATAAGTTCCGATGTGGGAGTAGATACTACGTTACGCATCATAGACAGGATTGAAGACAGGGTAAAAAAAGATAAGTATTTAGGAACAAAAGAGCTTAATAAAATACTGAAAGAAGAAATTATGTCATTACTTACAGAGACTGAACAAGTCATAACTTCTTCTTTTCAACTTGCTCCAGAAATAAAACGTCCTTATGTAATTATGGTAGTAGGAGTAAATGGGGTAGGCAAAACCACAACCATAGGTAAATTAGCCTATCAATTTAAAAACCAAGGATATAATGTGGTATTAGGCGCTGCCGATACGTTTCGTGCCGCAGCTGTAGACCAATTAGATATATGGGCAGAAAGGGTAGGGGCTAATATTGTAAAACAAGCCATGGGGTCTGATCCAGCCTCAGTAGCTTACGATACGTTGAAATCTGCAATATCGAAAAATGCAGACATAGTGATAGTTGACACAGCAGGACGTTTACATAACCGTATTAATTTAATGAACGAGTTAAGCAAAATAAAAAACGTAATGCAGAAACTATTACCCGATGCACCCCATGAAATATTATTGGTACTCGATGCCTCTACGGGACAAAATGCCATAGAACAAGCCCGACAATTTTCTACTGCTACAGAAGTAAACGTCTTAGCTTTGACAAAATTAGATGGAACAGCCAAAGGAGGTGTGGTGTTGGGTGTTTCGGATCAGTTTAAAATACCCGTTAAATACATTGGTATAGGAGAAAAACCCGAAGACTTACAAGTATTTGATAAAGTCGCTTTTATCAATTCTATTTTTGGCGAATAATGAAAATCACAATTGACAAAAAATCAGGATTTTGTTTTGGCGTAGTCAGAGCTATTGAAACAGCAGAAAAAGACTTACAAGCCAATAAACAATTATATTGCTTGGGCGACATTGTTCATAATAATGAGGAAGTTAAAAGACTGTTAGACTTAGGATTAAAAATTATTTCTCATGAAGAATTTGCTAACCTACATCATACCAAAGTGTTAATTCGTGCCCACGGCGAACCTCCTTCTACCTACGAAATAGCTCGAAAAAACAATATAAAACTCATAGATACCACCTGTGTAGTAGTGCTCAAATTACAACAAGATATAAAAAAAACATACGAAGATCCAAGTTTCCACAACGGACAAATCTTAATATTTGGTAAGGCAGGACATGCCGAAGTGATAGGCTTACTTGGACAAACCAACAACAAGGGATTGGTCATATCTTCTCCAAAAGATGTTGACGCTATTGACTATCAAAGACCTGCAAAGTTGTATTCACAAACTACTCAAAGTGTAGAAGAATATACAAACCTAATAGAGATCATTCAAAAAAAATACGAAGAAAAAGGTAATCTACATTTATTTACTTATTACGATACAATATGTAAGCGTGTAGCCAATCGAGCCAATGAAATACGCGATTTTGCCTCTCGT
>JAAYRN010000238.1 GCA_012518765.1 Bacteroidales bacterium | reverse complement strand
CCGTTAGGGTCTTGTCGCCTGCCAAATACATTGAAATAACGCAAGCCTATACATTCCATGCCGTAGGTTTTGCTAAATACATCGGCGTAGAGTTCATTTACATACTTGGTAATGGCATAAGGAGATAATGGTTTTCCTATGCGTTCTTCTACCTTGGGTAATTCCTTAGAGTCGCCATAAGTAGATGAACTTGCGGCATATACAAAACGTTTTACGCCTGCATCGCGTGAGGCTATGAGCATGTTTAAAAAACCTCCTATGTTCACGTTGTTTGTGTTAACAGGGTCTTTAATAGAACGTGGCACAGAACCCAAAGCAGCTTGGTGTGATACATAATCGCAGTCACTTACGGCAGTATGGCAGGTGTTTAAATCGCAAATATCTCCTTTTATAAATTCAAAATGAGGATGATTGATAAACTCCGCCATATTTTCCATATAGCCAGTGGCTAAATTATCCAAACAACGAACATGATGTCCTTGTTGTAGGAAGTATTCACATAAATTGGAGCCTATAAAGCCAGCTCCTCCGGTAATTAATATTTTCATAAAGATTTATTTAAATAAAGACGAAAGTCGTGAGTCGAAAGACGTGGAACTTTACCCTTTTAACTTACACTTTCTTACTTTTTACCAAGTTGTTAAAAATTTTCGCAGATGCATATATTCAATACCCTCGTATGTATTTCCTAAAAATTCGTCCATAGAAACTACTATTTTAGGATAATTATCATTTATTTTAAGCATATTTCCAAATTCTCGTTCAATCGTTTTTTTATCATGGAGCAAATAAGTAACTTGTACATACAGTTTTTCTCCGCCTCGTTCACACACAAAATCTATTTCCAAATCTCCAATTTGTCCTACTTTGACATCGTAACCGCAGTACAATAAATGCTCAAACACAACATTTTCAATGATTTTTGCCATGTCGTTTAGTCTGTAACCATGGATAGCATGGCGTAGTCCTAAATCTTCAAAATAAAATTTTTCACCTATTTCAAAAATCTTTTTACCCACAATATCCATTCGTTTCACTTTTCGTATTAAAAACGTGCTTGCAAGGTAATCTAAATAGTTGATAATTTGTGAAACGGACATTTTTATTTGCTGTGATTTTAGATAATCACTGATTTTTTTCGCCGAAAAAATCTGTCCTGTATTATCGGCTAAAAATCTCACAAGATTTTCTAAAAATGCCGTATTACGAATTTCGTATCGTTGTATCAAGTCTCTGTAAATAACTGTATTATAAACTCCTTTCAAATAACTAAATACAATTTCATCTTCTAATGGTAAATGTTTTAAATAAGGGAGTCCGCCATATTTCAAGTATTTCTGTAGGGTTTCATGGCTATCTTCTAACTGTTGAAACTGAAGAAATTCATTATACGACAAACTATAAATTGGAATTTCTATAAACCTACCGCTCAAAAAAGTAGCTAATTCCCCCGACAGTATATGTGCATTGCTTCCCGTGCAATACAAATCGTATATTGGTTCTAATAACAAAGACCGCAACGTTTTTTCAAAGGCTGAAATCTCTTGAATTTCGTCTATAAAAATATAATTCTTTACATCGGGTTTTGTGTGTGATAACACGTAGTTATGTAAGTCTTCAGCTGTGTTAAGTGCATCAAATTTAATATCTTCTTTGTTAATATACAATATATTAGCTGAGATATCAAGTTTTTTTATTTCATCCATTGTTTGTAGTAAAATATAACTTTTACCCACACGGCGTTGCCCGATTAGCACCTTGATTATCTGCTGCCCGATATAAGGTCGGATGGTATCTAAGTATTTTTGACGTACAATAATTTTTTTCATTTTTATCTAATTCTTTTGTATATAAACTAAACTTACGCAAAAATACAAAAAACTTTTAATACAAACAAAGTTGTTTTTTAAAGATTATGAAGCAGAAAAACATGAGTCGTGGGTCGTGAGTCTCAAATCTCGTGTCTCATGTCTCATTTTCACCCTTCTAAATCTCCCCAGATGAAGTCGAAGGTCAGAAGTCATGAGTCGTGGGACTTTACCCTTTTAACTTTGGCTCCTGAGCGGAGTCGAAGGATACTTTTAACTTTTAGTTTTGGTTCCTGAGCGTAGTCGAAGGACATTTTTAACTCTTAACTTTTTTCTATTACTTTCCAGTATCCATTTCGAGGTTTCCCTACGAATGTAATTCTTTTGGCATCTTTTAGTTGTTGTAGGTGGTACCTCACTCCATCTCTTGAAATGTTTATTTTTTTCGCTATTTTAGATGCAGATATAAACGGCTCATCAATCAGTAATTTGATGATAATTTCTCTTAATTTATCCCCTTCACTTGGGGTAGTCTTTGGGGTAGTCTTTGGGGTAGTCTTTGGGGTAGTCTTTGGGGTAGTCTTTGGGGTAGTCTTTGGGG
>JAAYRN010000237.1 GCA_012518765.1 Bacteroidales bacterium | reverse complement strand
TCCTTAACATCTTCGTCCGAGTAGAATAAATCAAATAAAACTTCTTCTAAGTAGGAATAAAAGCGTTTGTTAGATTGAGAAGTTCTATTTTTATCAAAATAACCATTTAATTTGGTGTGTGAAATGTAACTGTCAATAATTTCCCACACCTGACCAATGTTGCTGTTATACAGTGCAGAAGTAGTAACTACTGGAACATCCCACAAGGAAAGAGTTTTCGGGAAAAAACGTAAAGCACTCGTTAGTTGATTTTTAGTCAATTCTGCTTTGTTGATATTGTCGCCATCTGCTTTATTAACAACAATAGCATCAGCCATTTCCATAATTCCTCGCTTAATGCCTTGTAGTTCGTCGCCAGCTCCCGAAATCATAAGCAACAGAAAAAAATCAATCATGGAATGTACCACTGTTTCCGATTGTCCAACACCAACTGTTTCAACTATAATAATATCAAAACCAGCAGCTTCGCATAAAATAATTGTTTCACGTGTTTTTCTGGCTACTCCACCCAACGAACCTGCCGATGGGGAAGGACGTATAAATGCATTTTTATCAGACGACAAGGCTTCCATACGTGTTTTGTCACCTAATATACTCCCTTTTGACAATTCACTGCTTGGGTCGATAGCCAAAACAGCTAATTTATGCCCCAACGAAGTAATATGTTTGCCAAAAGTATCAATAAAAGTACTTTTGCCAGCTCCGGGAACTCCCGTTATTCCTATGCGAACAGAATTGCCCGAATAGGGCATACACGCTTCAACAATTTGTTGACCTAATTCGTGATGCTCTCTTAAATTACTTTCTATTAGTGTGATAGCCTTACTCAAGATAACTATGTCTTGAGATAAAATACCATTGATATATTCTTCTTTACTCGGTAGTACTGGTTTTTTTATTTTTTTTTTGAGTAAATAAGGACTGATGTGCGAAGGTTGTTCTATGCCTTCTTGTACGTGTAGAGCCGATTTTTTACTTGAATTCATCTTTGGTGTTCTCTTTTTTCTATTGCTACAAAAGTATAACTTTTTTGCGTCTTATTCATCAAGATTACAAAAATTAAAAGTTTTATGTTATGTTGATAAATATAAGGGTGCTGCTAATAATTATTTCTTTAACAACTAAATACATAAAAAGATAGATTTTAAATTAAAAATGGTTAAAAAAAACTTGCATTAATAAAGAAAAATAGTGTACCTTTGTTTTATGGTATTTTCGAAGGATAAAAAAAATATACGTATAAACTAATTTAAAATTAATAGATATGAAAAAATTAAGCAGTATACTTATTTTATTATCAATAATGTTCACTGGATGCAAACAAATAGATTGTCCTAATTTTCCTGATAATTTAACCTACTTACCTTATGAAAATGGTCAAGAGTTAAAATTTATGAATACAGATGGAGATATTCGTAGTTTTACAATAGTCAGTAAAGAAAACTCTACACCGTACTCTTTCTCTTCAAATTGTAAGTGTGAGTGTGCTGTATATACAAGATTTACAACAACTTCTAATGAAGAAAACATAAGTATGGAATGCCGGATAGATATTTTTAGTAGACAAAATATTAATGTTTTTTTTATGCATAGTTCTATTGGTAATGCACAGTTAACTGACTTGATGGATAAAGAAGTCTCTCTTAAAGAATTTGGACTTACTTTTAAAGATTATAATAAAATAAGTAAATATTTAGAAGATACTATTTTATTGGAAAACGAAAATAATCAACTTATAACGAAAATGGTGTTTGTAAAGAACAAAGGTTTAGCTTCTTACACAACTGCAAATGGGGATGTTTGGACATTAATAGAATGAAAATCATTATACAATGAAAACAAAAACTTTTTTAATAATCATATTGCTAACAGGTATATTTTGGAGTTGTGAAAAGCTATGCGTATTACCGGAACAAATCATAGGAACTGGTGAAATTATTTCTAATGCAAAAGTGAGTACGAATAAGCATTTAAATGAAATTCCACAGAAAGAGGTTGGGAAATGCATACAATCCGACTCACAGAATATTGATAGCTTATGGGTTAGTTTTGACGGTGGCATGTATTACCAGACGATTGACTTTTCAAAATATTCTGTACTTGAAAAAGAAGTAAATACAGGAGGGTGTTCCGTCGTTTTTGAGCGAAATGTTTCTAAAGATATAACTCACAAGAAAATAGTCTATACCGTAACCGTACATCAATGTGGAGATTGTGAGAAATTGAATACAAGTTGGAATTGGGTATTGGTTCCCAAAATTCCAGAAGATTATACGGTGGAATT
>JAAYRN010000236.1 GCA_012518765.1 Bacteroidales bacterium | reverse complement strand
CTTTCAACGTTTTAAACGGATTCCCTTATTCCGATAGCAAAACAAACTTACCATTAAGACAATATAAAACTGCACTAATAGACGACCTAACATTACAAGTATATAATTAGAAAAAATCAACTAAACATAAATTTTAACTTTAATACATTTTAACATGAAAAAATTTTTAACGCCTATAATAGGTTTGAGCTTAATAGTAGCCTTCGCTGCTTGTAACCCTGACAACGACAACGATAAAGACAAGGACAAAGACAAAGAAGAACCCGCTTACGTAAGTCAAACACCACAAAACAGAGCCATTGTATTGGAAGAATACACCGGAATAAACTGTGGTTGGTGTCCTGATGGACATAAAATGGGAGATGAACTACGTGCAAAATTCCCTGACAAAGTATATCAGATAAACATACATGCTGGTGGTTATGCTGCAAATACATATACCACTCCCGAAGGAACTGCTTTAAATACAGCTTTTGGTATAACAGGCTATCCTACAGGAGTAGTTTCCAGAGAATTAGTAAATGTTGGTGGGAAAATGATGTATGCACTTAGCAGAGGAGTTTGGGAAAACGTTGCAACTCAAATAATGGAACATAAGGCTTATGCAAATGTAGCTTCTAAATCGACCATAGATAAAAGTTCTCGCAAACTGAGCTGTAGCGTACAGGTTTATTTCACCGATAGTTCAGAAGCAGATCCTGAAGAAGGAAATAGCATCAACATTGCTATTGTTCAAGATAATATATGGGGAACCCAAGATGGTGGAAGCACTTTATACCCCGCTATGTGGGATGATGCTACTAAAAAATACAAACACAATCACATGCTTCGTGCTTTTATCACAGGTGCAGCTGGCGAGGCTATTCCTGACAATGCAAAAGGCACCTTATACAAAAAGACTTTCGAATACACTATACCCGAAACCATTAGCAACGAAGCTGTTGTATTAGATGATCTTGAAATTATTGTATTTGTAACTCAAGGAGATGCTTTGAATGCAATGAAAATCACTCAAGCTAACCAAATACCAAAAGTTATTAATGCATGTAAAAGTACACTTACTTTTAAATAATATAGAATTACTTACCTTAACAAAAAAGCTCATTCCCTTGAGAATGAGCTTTTTTTATTTTTCTATCCAATCCCCGTATTGTTTAATAAGTTCAATTAATTTTTCTACGGCTGTAACTTGGTCTATATTTGTAAGAACCTGTGTTTGTCCTTTGTATAAACAAACCTTTCCTTTTCCACTACCTATAACTCCATAATCGGCATCTGCCATTTCTCCGGGACCATTTACAATACAGCCCATTACTCCTATTTTCAAATTTCGTAAATGAAAAGTTTGGGATTTTATTTCATGCAACAATTCTTCTATATTATACTGTGTTCGTCCACAAGAAGGGCAAGCAATGTATTCGGCGGTGGTAAACCTCAATCCACATGCTTGTAATATTTGTAAGGATAAATTATAAATTTCCTGTTGAGTAAAACACTGATTTTCAATCCAAATACCATCTATAAAACCATCTACCGCAAGGCTTGCAATATCTCCGCTCACTTTGGCGTAAAACTTCATCCAATTCTTTTCATTATAAATAAACTTCCATACGATAGGACGCATATCACAACTATCATTTAGTTGGCAAATACGCTTCCTCCAATGTAGCAAATTGTCGTTTTCGTCAACTTGAAAAATAAAACCTTTTGCCGTATTCAATT
>JAAYRN010000018.1 GCA_012518765.1 Bacteroidales bacterium | reverse complement strand
TATCTACCAACGAATAACCTAACACTCCGCAAGCTGAATCGCCCTCTGCTCCTGTAGCATTGCCAAACATATCAGCCGAAGGAGCTGCTATTACAGCTATGTCTATTTTTACTTCTCCATCTTGAACTGCCTGCACCCTACCTCCGTGAGAACGCAATACCGCACAGCCTTGCATACCTCCGTAGGAAGTAAATCTGCCCAAAGGTCCATTCATCGAACCTTCAATTCTATTAATAATTCCATTTTCCAAATGACGTATTAAGGGTTCGTTACATGGAAAAGAAGCCGATGGAAGCCAAACTAAATCTTTGATATTCAACTCATGGGCTATATCAAAAATGGTATTACTTACCAAATCTCCATCGCGTAAGTGGTGGTGTGTAGAAATAGTCATGCCGTGGCGTATGCCACATTTTTTCAAAGCTTCTGTTAACGAGGATATAACTTTATTCCCATCGGAAGGATAATCCAAACAACTGGGAATGGGAGGTGCATATTTGCGTCCTGTAGGTCTGTGTTTTCCTATACCTTTGTAGGGAATTACTTCTTGTCCATTTACAATAGTAGGCACTCTTCGTCCAGCTGCATTAACTACAAATCGTTCGCATTTCATAAGATAAAGCTATTAATTGTTTTTGTTTTGTAAAAATTCTTCCATCCAATTCTCGTCCAATTTTCCTGTTGATAAAGCTAATTCTATGGTTCTTTCAGCTCTTTTTACAACTGGTGGATCTATCATTTTGGTTCCTAAGGATACTACACCTAAGCCTTTTTCAGTAGCAAGGGCGAAAGCATGGATGATTTTTTTTGCTTTTTCAATTTCATCCTTATCGGGAGCAAAATTTTCTTGTATTACTCTAATTTGTCGTGGGTGTATGCAGCCCATTCCGTCAAATCCTAAGGCTTTGGAACGCAGTACATTTTCTTTAAGTGCTTCCATATCCGACACATCAGAAAACACCGAATCAATCGCCTGAATACCTGCTGCTTTGCACGCATTTACCAACATGGAACGAGCAAACAAAGATTCACTTCCTTCGTAAGTACGTTTTACTCCCAAATCGGCAGTATAATCTTCTAATCCTATCGCCATAGCCACTACATTAGGTGCCGAACTTGCTATTTCAAAACTATTCATCACACCAAGTGCACTTTCAATAATCGGCATAAGCCATATTTCATGCTCTATGTGGTGTTCTTTTTTTAATGTTTGAATATGTTTATTCAATACATGAATTTGCTGTGCATTTTCACATTTAGGCACTAATATCAAATTAATGTGATGAGGAAGAATATAATGTAAATCTTCTAATCCTGCTGGAATTTGATTGATACGTACCATGCGTTCAGCTCCGTAAAAATTAATTCCCCTCAACATATTACGTACCAAAAGGCGTGCTTCAAACTTTCTATCGTAAGCTACAGCATCTTCCAAATCAAGAATAACACCTTCGGGATGATGAATGCCTGCATTGATAGCTAAACTTGGAGTGTTTCCGGGAAGGTATAGTCGCGAAAAACGATTTCTATCTTTCGTAGTATTGTAGCGATTATATTCCATAAAAGGCAAAAGATATTCCTTTTCAGTTTTTATCAATTGCTTGATACAAGCCTCCATACGCGCTGCTATTACCAAAGGAATGGCTCCGCTATCTTCCATTGTAATACGGGCATGCTCTATTCCAAAGAAACTCAAAATTTCTTTAATTTCTGTTTCTATTTGCTTACTATACAAAGCCTTTACCTTGCTTGTAAGTTCTATATTCACACCCCCTTCTGAGGTTAATTCCATGGAAATAAAACAATCAGAACGTACTCCCCTCCCTTTATTTCCTGCTACTGATATTTGATCCATAATTATTGTTTTAAGTTAGCTTATTCTAATCCCAATACTTTTAATCCTTGATTGAATCGTATGTCTTTGGGGATTCCTGCAGCATTAATTTTATCCAAATCTTTTTGCAATGCTTTGGTTATATTTCCATTTTCCTCTCTAAATTTAGCTGCAAACTCATAGTTTCCGTCTCCCTGTGTGGTTAGAATAATATTTGCCCAAGCATCGATAGCT
>JAAYRN010000235.1 GCA_012518765.1 Bacteroidales bacterium | reverse complement strand
TTTAGAATATTTACGAGAAAATCAGCAAAACTATGGAAATTAGCAACATATTAGTTTTTTTGAAATCCATATTTTCTTTCAATGAAGCACGCCCTTTGTTGTTTACGCAGTTTTATTTTTGGGCATTTTTTGCAATTGTTTTTGCTGTATTTAGCTTGATTTACAACAGACAGTTGCTAAGAAGTATTTTTTTGTTTTTCGTAAGTTTGTTTTTTTACTTTAAAACAAGCGGTTTGTTTGTGTTGATGCTATTATTTGCGGTAGTATTTAATTTTTTTATTGGTAAATGGATATACAAAGCTGAGAAAAAATTAACAAAAAAAATAGCATTAACTATCAGTATAATAGTTAATTTATTCGTTTTATCCTACTTTAAGTATGCTTACTTTTTTACCGATATTTACAACAATTTATTTCACACAAACAATCAAGTAATAAATTATTTAGCCCAGTGGACAAATACTTCTTTACATACTCATTTTACGGTAGATGTCATATTACTACCGGTAGGAATATCGTTTTTTACATTTCAAATTATAAGCTATGTAGTTGATATATACCGAGAACGCATTGAACCTGTGAAAAATATGATGGATTTTGGGTTCTATGTTAGTTTCTTTCCACAGTTGGTAGCAGGTCCTATTGTAAGAGCCAATGAGTTTGTTCCTCAAATATATAAGAAATTCTTTCTTTCGAAAAGACAATTTGGAATAGCCTTGTTTTGGATTTTAAACGGTATGATAAAAAAAATGATATTGAGCGATTATCTTGCCGTAAATTTTATCGATAGAGTGTTTGTTAATCCTATGATGTACACAGGTTTTGAAAATTTAATGGCATTGTTTGGGTATTCACTTCAGGTATACGCTGATTTTTCGGGTTATACAGATATAGCTATAGGAGTGGCTATGTTGATGGGATTTCATTTACCCCGAAACTTCAATTCTCCTTATAAAGCAAGCAATCCGGGCGATTTTTGGAAACGCTGGCATATTTCTCTGTCTACGTGGCTGAAAGATTATTTATACATTCCCTTAGGAGGTAATCGACATGCTACTTTTGCTACTTACTTTGTAATAATTGCCATTATGTTGATTATTGTATTTTTAGCAAATACGTATTGGGTTACGATCGGAATTGCTACATTAGCAACGGTGCTGATAGTTGCGTTTATTGTTTCACAACGCAGTCGGAAAGTGATAAATACAAATCTTAACTTAATGAATACCATGCTACTTGGAGGATTGTGGCACGGAGCAAGCTGGAATTTTATGATTTGGGGCGGGTTGAACGGAATAGGAATCCTTATTTATAAGTTTTGGAGAAATATCAATATGTTTTATCGAACAGGAATTACTTTTGTCCTTTTCTTCTTGTTTTTTATAATACATGATTTTTATCCACAACCTATTTTTAATATAGCCAGAATATGGATGGGAATTATTTTTGTAGGAACGTTTATAAGTATGATATATAGCCTATTGACTAAAAAACGGTATTTGAAATTTGCTGCAAAAATTTGGGGTATTTTTCTAACTTTTATATTTATTACTTTTACACGCTTGTTTTTTCGTTCAGGTTCCAATTTAAATCCCGCCGAAGCTAACGAAATAGCTTGGAATACAGCAAAAAATATGGTAAATAAAATAGGTGGAGAATGGGATTTTTCTTTAATACCTACTATTCTGTATGAATATAGGGCGGTTTTTATATTGTTTAGCTTAGGAATGATAGTACACTGGTTGCCAGACAAATTTAAAAGACGATACCGCATTACGTTTGCTTCCATGCCCAAATTTATTCAGTTGCTTATAGTTGTTCTTAGCGTATTTATTATATATCAGTTTATAACAGCAGATTTACAGGCATTTATTTACTTCCAATTTTAAATAACTGATAACAAATAAAAACTTAAAAGATGTAATTTTAAGAATAAGTTTAGTTGTTGTTTAATTTTTTCATGTACCTTTGCAGACTAAAAATTACGATTTAAAAATTAATATTATGGAAATGACTTTAGAACAAAGAATAGCAGATATTATCGAACAAATAAGACCTCATTTACAAGCCGATGGTGGCGATATTCGTTTTGTAGAAGTAACGGAAGATTATGTTGTTAAGGTAGAACTACAAGGAGCGTGTGGCTCGTGTCCATACAGCAAAATAACATTGAAAAATGGAGTAGAAGACACATTGAAAAAATATATACCTGAGGTAAAAGAAGTTGTAGATATTAATCTCGATTTTTAATTAAATAATTTATGGGATTAAAATGTGGGATAGTTGGAGTTACCAATTCAGGTAAAACAACTTTATTTAACTGTATGTCAAATACAAAAGCACAAGTTACAAACTTTGCTTTCAGTACAGCCAAGTCTAACATGGGTATATGCGATGTTCCCGATCAACGCTTAGGTGAAATACACCAAATAGCTAAAGCTGAGAAACTTATTTATGCTTCTGTAGAAATTGTAGACATCCCAGGCTTAGCCAAAGGTGCAAGCATAGGTGAAGGTGTTGGAAATTCATTTTTAGCAGATATTCGTCTGTGCGATACATTGATACACGTATTACGTTGCTTTGATGACCCTAATCTACCTCATATCGAAACAACTATAAATCCAGTTAGAGACATAGAAACCGTAGATTTAGAATTACAAATTAAAGATATAGAGCAAATTGATAGAAAAATACAAAAGGTAGAAAGAGTAGCAAGAGTAGGGGACAAGGAAGCTCGTTTTCAGTTGGAAGTTTTAAATAAATACAAATCACATCTTGAAAATTTTCAAAATGTTAGAACATTACAACTTGCTGATAATGAAGAAAAAGTAATAGAAGAAATGTCGTTGTTAACAGCAAAACCTATTTTCTTTGTATGTAATGTGGACGAGAAATCTGTTTTAACCGGAAATGCCTATTCCGATGCAGTTGAAGCCTATGCTAAAGAAGTAGGAGCTGAAGTGCTAATTATCGCAGGTAAATTAGAATCAGAAATAGCAGAATTAGAAGCAGAAGACCAAAAAATGTTTTTAGAAGATGTGGGCTTAAGCGAACCTGGAGTAAATAAACTACTACGAACTGCCTATAACTCTTTAAATCTTATTTCTTTTTTTACTGTAGGGAAAAAAGAAATAAGAGCATGGACAATTAAAAAGGGAATGCTGGCACCTCAAGCGGCAGGTGCTATTCATAGCGATTTAGAAAGAGGTTTTATTCGAGCTGAAGTTATAAAATACGATGATTTAATTACTTATGGTTCGGAATTGGATTGTAAAAATGCAGGAAAACTTTCTGTCGAAGGTAAAAACTATGAAGTACAAGATGGCGACATCCTACACATACGATTTAATGTGTAAAAAAATAATAAAAATTTATATGATATTTGTGTTAAAACATCACATAAAAATATTATCTTTGCATACTAAAATTAATAATTAATATAAACACATATAAAATGAAAAATATCTTTACTTGTTTTATTGCAACTTTATTTTTAATATTTATCACTCCAATCAATTCCACTCATGCACAGTTTACTCCGATATGCGAAGCTGATTTTGAAAAAGTAGGCG
>JAAYRN010000234.1 GCA_012518765.1 Bacteroidales bacterium | reverse complement strand
AGATACGTTTTTGATAATCGCTCTTGATATGTATTTGGGAGCCGATTTTTCTTATTACAAGCAATTAGGCGTACAGGTTCCCGCATATATCATTCGTAAATTTTCAAAAGAATATATTTTGAGAGATTGTATAAAAGCCTTGGCATGTCCATACATGCAGTTTAATAGAAACAACAATACGCTTTTAGACGAAATGATAATTGAAGGTAAGCGTTTGATGTTTACTGAAATAGCTTTACCCAATGTACACGACACTATTTTATCAGGCTATACATTGGAAGAGTGGGAGTGGGCGGAAGAAAACGAAGCAAATATATGGACATATATGATAGATAAAAATTATTTATACACTTATGATAATACATCAATTATCAAATTTATAAAAGAAGCCCCTTTTACGGCTTATTTTGGAAACACCTCGCCCGGTCAAATAGGAGTGTGGACGGGTTGGCAAATTTGCCGTGCTTGGGTAAAAAATAATCCCAATAAAGCCATTGCAGACCTAATGAATGAAAAGGATTCTCAGAAAATATTGAAAGAATCGAAATATAAACCTCGAAAAAATAAATAAACTATGTTGTTATTTGCAAGTTTTATTAAAATAGGAGTAGCTGATATTTTAGATATAGTATTGGTTACTATGCTTTTTTATTCACTTTATCGCTTGGTGAAAGGCACGGCAGCATTAAATATTTTTTTAGGTTTATTGGTATTTTACATTTTATGGAAAATAGTAGTTCTACTCAAAATGAACTTATTATCCGAAATATTTGGACAATTTGTTAGTGTAGGAGTAATTGCCCTAATTGTTGTTTTTCAGCCTGAAATAAGAAAATTCCTTTTGTATATCGGAAGTAAAAATCCATTAAAAAAAGCTAATATACTAATATGGAGAGAGAGAAGCAAATCGGGAGAATACCCTCAAATCAACACCATTATCAAAGCATGTGCCCGCATGTCGTCAACTTTGACAGGAGCTTTGATAGTGATAACAAAAGAAAATTTATTGGAAGAATATGTACAAACAGGTGAAATTATTAACGCCAAAACATCCAGGGATTTAATAGAAACTATTTTTTTTAAAAACACACCCTTGCACGATGGAGCCATGATTATTACTAAAAAAACCATAGTAGCAGCAAGATGTATTTTACCGGTAACACAAAAAAGTACCTTGCCTACTAACTTAGGTTTAAGACACAGAGCCGCAGTGGGTATTACCGAAAGTACGGATTGCATCGCCGTTATTGTATCGGAGCAAACAGGAGAAATATCGTATTGCTACGAAGGGAAAATATACAAAAATGTAAACTGCGATGAATTAAAGCAATTTTTAGCAAAGCATTTTTTAACACAAAACAAAGAATAATAATAACTTATAATATAAAACACATGGAAAAATTTAAAAATTATATCAACGGAGAATGGGTTGATGCTGTATCTGGAAAAACATTTAAAAACATAAGTCCAGCCAATCAGGAAGATGTTATAGGAGAATTTCCCTTTTCCGAAGAAGCTGACGTAAACAATGCCGTGGCTGCGGCAAAAACTGCTTATGAGCTTTGGCGTTTAGTACCAGCACCCAAACGAGGAGATATACTGAGAAAAGCAGGCGATATTTTCAATAGAAGAAAAAAAGAATTGGCACGCATCATGACGCGTGAAATGGGAAAACCAACTTTTGAAACAGAAGGCGATGTGCAAGAAGCTATTGATACAGCGTATTATGCAGCTTCGGAAACTCGTCGCTTGTTCGGACATACCGTACCCAGTGAAATGGAGAATAAAATGAATCTTTCGTTTAGAGTTCCCATTGGAGTAGTGGGAGTAATTACGGCATGGAATTTCCCCATTGCAGTACCTTCTTGGAAAATTTTACCCGCTATAGCTGCTGGAAATACAGTTGTATTTAAACCCTCGAAAGATGCACCTCATTCGGGAGTTATTTTTGCCGAAATTATGGAAGAAGCAGGTTTCCCCAAAGGAGTATTCAACGTATTGTTAGGTACGGGAAGCATGGGCGATATGATAGTAAATCATCCTGATGTTAAGGTAATTGGCTTTACAGGTTCTACGGAAGTAGGATGTAAAATAGCCGAAGTTTGCGGGAAAGTAAACAAAAGAGTATCCTTAGAAATGGGAGGAAAAAATGCTCAAATAGTCATGGAAGATGCCAATTTGGAATTAGCACTTGAAGGAGCTTTGTGGGGAGCATTTGGAACCACAGGACAACGATGCACGGCTACTTCTCGCCTAATTTTACACAAAGATATTTACGATAAATTTCTTTCTATGTTGAAAGAACGTACCGAAAAATTAAAAATAGGCGATGGCTTAGTTGCTGGAACAGAAATGGGGCCCGTTATCCACATGAAATCGCTCGAAAACTGCGAACGCATTGTAAAAGTTGCTTTAAATGAAGGCGGTCGCTTGATAACAGGAGGGAAAAGATGCACTCAAAAAGAATTGGAAAAAGGTTGTTTCTTTGAACCTACCATTATAGCCGATGTAACAGAAAAACATACTATTTTCAACGAAGAAATATTTGGTCCCGTTTTATGCGTAGCCAAAGCCGATTCGTTTGAACATGCTCTTTATTTACACAATCATTGTGAATACGGTTTATCGGGAGCTATTTATACCAAAGATGTAAATCGTTCTTGGGTAGCTGCACGCGAAATTCAAACTGGAATTTGTTACATCAATGCACCCACTATTGGAGCCGAAGCTCACATGCCTTTCGGAGGAATAAAAGGAACCGGGAACGGACACCGCGAAGGCGGATGGACTGTTTTTGATATATTCACCGAATGGAAAACAGTTTATTTCGACTACTCTGATAAATTACAAAGAGCACAAATAGATAACTATTAATGAGAGATTGCTTCTAAGTCAATCTGTTTTTTACCTATTAAACAATCGAAATTAAAATACATTGTAAATAAAAACAAGTAAGTATAGAAATTTAAATGATTGTAAAATAGCAATATAATGAAGTAGTTGTTGTTTTTTCGACAACAACTACTTACTATTTGAAAAAAAACATTATTTTTGCAAAAAAATGTTTATAATGAAAAGACGATTAATTATTGCATACGCACTACTTTTTATGGTAGGCAACTCGTTTGCACAAGAGTCTGAAATAGGACTTTGTGGAGGTGTCTCATTTTACTTAGGAGACCTTAATCCTTCGGGTGTTTTTATGGGTTCAAAACCAGCAGGAGGAATCATTTACAGATACAATATCAATCCTTTGTTGTCATTCAAATCCACAGCCTTGTTTGGTTCCATAGGTGCCAGTGATGCAAAATTTGGCAAAACAGACGAAGCCAAAGCCCGTAACTTGAGTTTTGTGTCGCCTATATCCGAAGTGTCAGCACAATTGGAATTGAATTTTATGAGATTATACAATGTAGAAGGAAAAAATCCCTTTGCTCCTTATGCTTTTGCAGGAGTAGGTGTGTTT
>JAAYRN010000017.1 GCA_012518765.1 Bacteroidales bacterium | reverse complement strand
ATGTAAATAAGGCTCATTTGGTTTAAAAAGCCACAATAATCATTCAAAAAAGTAGCATATCGGAACGGTGGGTTCTCCGCTATGATAATGGGGTAAACTACTCCAAACGACATGCTACTATCCGTATAAACCACCTTGTCGTCAACGATAATACTATCCTTATAAGTAACGGTAACATTTACCAAAAGGCTATCGGTATAGATAGTTTTTCCTTCTACTACAATACTATCGATATAAATCACACTTTCCCCGGTCATGTAAAAAGGACGGGAACAGTCGTCAATTGTTTGTGAATATGCACTTGTAGCAACAAAAAGAAAAGCAAGCAATATGCTTATACTATAAAACTTTCTTGAAGTTTTCTTGAAACTTTTCATGATTATCTCTGATAAGGTGGACATTTTTTTGATTTTTATAAATTGCACAATTTGTTAATATTTCACTTTGCAAATATAAACAAAAAATCAACTCTCAATTAAGCTATTTTTTATCAGCAAAAGAAATTTCAAATTTCACCCCTCAGTTTTTCTATGTGTATAGTCTAAATTACATTTGCCAACTTAGAAAGGCAGGGCTTCTAAATCATCACCTTCGTCTTGGAATGTACTGATTTCGCTTGTATTATCCGAATAAGAGGAGGGGGCATCCTGTCCATATTCTGGAGAGGGCATATCTGCGTATTCGTTTTGCATGGGTTCTATTTTCCATGCACGCAAATCGGTATACCATTTTTCATTAAACTCCCTTGATTCAATGTTTACTCTTACTTTAATCGTTGAGTTTAAATCTATTTGGTGGAGCATATTGCTTTTATCGCCCCAGGCACTGATGCATATTTTTTTGGGATATTGGTCGCTTGTTTCAATAATAAATTCTTGTCTACTCCATGCTCCATTTCTTCCTGTACCTGACTGTAAAGAAAGTAGTTTGATTAATTTTCCTGTTAATTCTACTGACATATATTTGAATTATTAAAAAAAAGAGGCTGTAAAATCAGCCTCTTTATGCAATGTTTTTTTATTTTATTTTACACTAATTTTTCGATTGATTACTCCATTTTCGGTTTGTAGTTGTAAAATATAAAGACCTGATACAAGTTGCGAAGTTTCTACAGAATAAGTATGGGTTTTCACATGGCTGTTATACACCACTTGTCCAAGCATATTTAATATTTTCACATTCGAAAATTCATTTTCCGATTCTATATTAATCATTCCCTCCGATGGATTGGGATATACTTTTACTGTTCCCATTTCTGCAAAATCACCTATAGACAAGGTTGCTTCTTCTACTTTTCCTGATTGTAGTACTTCTTTTGTATCGTCATTTTGTATCCAATACACGAGCATTAGATTTTTAAAATTCTCTACCGAATGCTCTATATCATTGTTTATCATATTGCTTCCGCTAAATGGCAATCTGAAATTTCCTTTAAATTGGAAAGATAAATCTACATTTACTTCCTTATCTTCGACCAAATCAATGGGGTCTCCATCTACGTCTGTCAAGAATTTTTTCATTACATAGTAGAATGCTCTTTCTCCATTTGTTTTCATATTCATGCGTGTAACTTTTTCTACTACAGCTGCATATAGTTTATTATTTCCTGTAATTGATTTCAAAGGATTTACGGTAATTGATGCTGCATAGGTTTTGGTATCGTCATAAGTAAAAGTTGCATCCAACTCGACAAAAGAGGGTAAAATATAACCTAATTGAAACACAGCGGGAGTATAAGAGCCTAAGTAGTCTGCAAAATAATTACCATCTACAGCTACAAAAGGTATTAATCCTACTTCGTAATAATTTTTTCTAGCTTCACCTTCCACGGTATAATAAGGGTCAAAAGCTGGAGCATTCATTTGATATTTTATACATGTGAATTTATCGGGATTGTATTGAAAAATAGTATCTAACAATTGATTAGGAATAACACAAGCATCGCTGGTAGAACTTACAAAGGCTTCGTGTAATACAATTCGTTGTACTACTTTTTGGTAAACATCTACCGTCATTTCAATGGTATTGGATGTATGAGAGCCATTTATATCTGAAAGCCATATTTCTAAATCGTGGCTTCCTTCTGCTGTCAATGCAGGAATAATGGTTTCGTGTTCTATGGTAACTAAGTTATAGAAACCATTTGAGATTTCAAGGTCGGTAAAAGTTTGATTATAAGTAGTTCCGTCAAATTTATAATTAAATGTAAAGGAAGTTACGGGAGCTTTACTTGAAGTGTATATATTGGCAGATACTTTTCCGTCTTCTCCTATGGATAGCCAAGGTTTTGTATAGCTGTGTACAATGGTCAACCCTCGCGGCAATGCTAATTTAGTTAAATCATATTCTATGCGTTCCTTTGATGTAAAAAGTACACCTAAGGTGGAAGTATTAGGTTTAATGTAAATAGAATACGAAGTTTTCGAAGCCCAGTCGGGCATATCTTCTGACACAGAATGTACTTGAGCATTGATTCCCTTAGTTGACAGATTGATACAGAAAATATTTTTTGATGTATTTTCTAAAGCATACAAAAAAGGTCCTCCCATGGAGATTTCATCGTAAGCCAAAGCTACAATGTAAGTACTACCGTAGTAATAGTTTGAATCTTCATAGGTAATTGAATCCAATAAGTCTCCATTCATGGAAAATAGTTTCAAGGAGTTGTCTAAAATTGTAGACACCCAAAAACCTCCGTTTCCTCCATCGGCATGAGAGGCGTAAGTAGCTCCAAGAGGAAGAGTTCCGTCTGGTAAAGTAATAGCACTAACTACTTGTTGTGCAATTAAATCTATACAGTAAATAGAATCATTACCGTTGGTAACATAAAAATAATTTCCATCGTACGCCAAGCCCATCATGTTTACATTGTTTATCTTTGTTGGGTCGGGTATATTTGAAATAGAAATGGTATCTATAATGTCGTTTGCATCATCGATTTTATAGATTCTTTTGTTGTTTAAACATCCTGCATACAAATATGTTCCATCGCTTACTGCACCTACAGGATTGGTACAAATGTCGTCCAATGTGTCAGCCAACTGAATATCCCATGTTTGTAAGGATTTTTGTGTTAGTTCTTTCGAAAATTTGCTTTTTTGCTCATGATTTTCTTCCAAATTTAATGATTGTGAAAACACGGTTGATGTCATGAATACTACTGACATACAAAATAATAATACTTTTTTCATCTTATTTTTTTTATAAATTAATACTTATATTTACAACAAGCAAATGTAATAAAAAAACCAATAGCAAACGAATGATTTAAAAAAAATCATTTATAATATTTCAAACAGTTTGAAAGGTAATCCTATGGGCTGCAATAAATCTTCTATTGATTTCTTTTGTGTGTGGGTAATAAAAACTTGTCCAAAATTTCTATCAGCAACCAAAGTAGTTAGTTTTTTTACTCGCGTTTCATCTAATTTATCAAAAACATCATCAAGCAACAACATAGGTTTGATTTTTTTGATTTGCTCTAAATAATTATAATGAGCTAATTTTAAGGATATTAAAAATGTTTTTTGTTGCCCTTGCGAACTAATTCTCTTCATTTGCACATTGTTCATCAAAAACAAAAAATCATCTTTATGTATACCTACTGTAGTGTGTTGAACATGAGAATCTTTTATTTTTGCTTCTTTGATAAGTTGGCTAAAACTATCGTTATGAAGTTGGCTATCGTAAACGATAGAAACATCCTCTTGTTGTGTAGATAATTGCTTGAAAAACAAATTAAAAACGGGAATAAATTCATTGATAAATGATTTTCGTTTTACATAAATTTCTTCTCCCAAAGCGATTAATTTCTCATTCCAAACATCCATAGAATCAGCATCATAATATGACTGAGCTGCAAATTGTTTTAGCAGTGCATTCCTATGCGACAATACTTTATTATACTGTATTAGGTTGTCTAAATATATTTTATCATATTGAGATATAACACTATCGAAATATTTTCTTCGCAACTCACTTCCTCCATTTATGTAGTCGCTATCGTAAGGAGATATCATAACTGAGGGAAATAAACCTATATGGTTTGCCATGCGAGAATATTCTTTTTGGTTTAATTTTAATGTCTTTTTTTGTTCTCTTTTGAGCACACAACTCACTTTTTGAGTACCTTCTTCGTAACTATTTTCAAACACTCCGTGTATGGCAAAAAAATCAGCTTCAAAATTAATATTCAATTGTTCCAAGCCATTAAAATAGCTTTTAGTCATTGATAAATAATGTATAGCATCTAATAAATTCGTTTTCCCAACGCCATTTAAACCCACTATTCCATTAATATACGGCGAAAATGTATAGTTAGTGTCAGGGTGGTTTTTAAAATTAATAAGTTGAATATCCTTTAAATACATAATTATTTTTTCTTCCCTCCAAAAATAGTTACATTAATGTATCGTTTAGGATTTGCTTTAATATCTTTGATTAATTCATCTAAATTGATAATGGTTTTATCTAAATTTTTATACATGCTATCGTTTGTGGTTAATTGACCTATTGTCCCTTCTCCTGCTCTGATGTCAGACAATACGGTTTCTAATTGCTTTAAACTTCTTGATAATTCATCCAATGTCTTGGGAATATCTGTTTCTTTCAAGGTTCCCGAAAACTGATTTACATTGTCTATGATGCTATCAATTTTCGTATCGTTTTGCTTGATAGTATAAGTCAGTTGTTGTACATTGCTTATAATTTTCTCTATTTTTCCTGAATGTATGATAGAGTCTAAACGAGCAGTTGTTGTATGTATATGATTGATTGATGTTTGAATATCTCCTTCTTGTAGTAATATTTTCACTGATTCTACTATGGTATCCAAGTTGTTTTTTATATCGCCTACTCCTGCTAACATATTGGGTTTGATGTAACCTATAATGGTATCGCCATGCTTGTAACAAGTAGCATCATCACCCAATACACATTCTAATTGCATGGAACCTACTATACCCGGTGAAATGATTCGCAACTCAGAATTTAGGGGTATTTTCGTTTTTTTCTGGACACTAAAAGTAACCAAAACTTTTTCATTAGCAGTTCCGCACAAGGTTATTTTGTCTATAATTCCAACAGGTACTCCGTTGATAGTTACTGAATTAGCAGGTGTTAAACCAGCAGTTTCTTCAAATATGCCATAATAAGTAAGTTGTTTTTTGAATATATTTTTACCTTTTAAAAATCTAATTCCCCAAATCAATAGAAATAAACTAATTAGGGCTAAAACTGCTATTTTTATTTCCTGTGTTTTAAATATTTTTTTTGACACAATGATTATTATTTAAAGTATTTTTTTGCTTCGTTTGTCGATAGTTTTTCTCCATTTTTATATACTACGATAAATGCATCGGGAAATCCTTTTGTTTTTACTGATTCTAAAAGAGTAAGGGCTTTTTTATACGTAGTTTCTTCGCCCGATGTATAACAGTAATATTTTCCCGAAGTCCACATTTTGACTTTATCTAAACCTTTAAAAACGGGATCATTTGTTTTTTTATTATCTGCTATACACGAAACTTGCACTCTGTATACGATTCCTTTTTCAATGTTTGATACCGCAGGTTTTGTTTCATCTATATATTCTTTCGAAGTAGATATGTCATCGGAAATAGTAATAAGTGGGGTTACATTAATCCCATTTTGTTCTTTAACTAATTGTGTAAATGCCTGAAAGATAGCTTTACTTATTTCATTTTGTCCTCTATCGGAAGCTAAAAATTTTTCTTCTTCCGAATTGCTCAAAAAACCAGCTTCTATCAATACACTGGGCATAGTGGTTCGCCACAACACCAAAAAACCAGCTTGTTTTACTCCCCTATCTACTAATTTTACACTATTGGCAAATTGAGATTGTATCATAGAAGCAAATTTAATACTTTGATTTAGAAATGAATTACGCCATAAATCAAAAATAATATAGGCATCCGTGGATGTGGGTTCAAAACCCTCATAATTTTCTTTATAATTGGATTCCAACAAAATAGATGCATTTTCTTTTTGAGCTACGGCTAAATTAGCTTCGTTGTTGGCGGGACTCATTACAAAAGTTTCACTTCCTTTGCTGTTTTTATTGGCGGCAGAGTTGCAGTGTATAGAAATAAACAAATCGGCATGATTTTCATTGGCTATTTGAGTGCGTCTTTTTAATTCTACAAAAACATCGGTTTTTCTTGTATATACCACCTTAATATCCTTGTAGTTGTCTTCTATCAGTTTGCCAAGTTTTAATGCGATTTTCAAATTTACATCTTTTTCCTGTACATTTGCCTTCCCTATGGCACCGGGGTCGCGTCCTCCATGACCTGCATCAATAACCACTACTTTGATGGGAGATGATAGAATGTCTGTGGGAATAAGCATAAAAAACAACAATAAAACAATGCTTATTATCGTTAATTTGTGTGCTATTTTCATATCTTATTTTATATTGATTTATTTTTTTATTTTTTACTGAAATTAAAGATAAACACTATGTTGTATTTTTATATTTTTGCAGTTTAATTTTCATACAAAAGTATAATTTTTTTTCATATAAATATCACTCCAATAAAATTGCATAAAAATTTGATATATACATGTATTCGTATTGCTTTGGTTGGGTTATGCATTGTATTCTCAAGTTGTTTTCATGTAATTGTTGCACAAGAAAATGATAGTACTTTCGTAGAAAAAAAACAAAGACGAATTACGGGAGCTACTATCATTCCTCCTGATACCACCTCCAATACCCATGAGTTTAACAAAGGAGACAGTACTTTTGTTTCCGATTCTTCGTTTAAAAAGGATGTTTTTTTAAACATCTCAAAAGATGCCATCACATCTGCTGTAGATTATTACGCCGAAGATTCCATTGTATTTGACATGAGAGAAAAAAAATCGTATTTGTATCACCTTGTCAATGTGAAATACGAAGACATCAACCTGACTTCTCATTTTATGGAAATTGATTTTTCTAACAACGAACTCTATGCCTGCGGTATAAAAGACAGTTTGGAAAAATTACAGGGTAATCCTGTGTTTAATCAAAATCAAACTGAATTTAAAGCCCATGAAATAAAATATAATTTCAACTCTAAAAAAGGATTAATAAGCAATGTTATTACCGAAGAATCAGATGGTTTCCTTCATGGACAATTGGTAAAAAAAATAGACGATAATACCAATTACGTATACAAAGGTTCGTTTACAACGTGTAATTTAGAGCATCCTCATTTTGGATTTAATTTTAAAAAAGCAAAGGTAATTGCTAACGATAAAATAGTAACAGGCCCCATTCAACTACATGTAATGAATATACCCACGCCGCTTGTTGCTCCTTTTGCTCTTATTCCCAATCAAAAAGGACATCGTAATGGCATTTTAATTCCTGCTTACGGCGAATCCATGGAATTAGGATTTTACTTTAGAGGATTAGGAGTTTATTTTGCTTTTAACGATATGATTGATCTGGCTTTAACTGCTGATATTTACACACGCGGCTCTTTCGGTGTCAATGTCAAATCTAATTACGTGAAACGTTATAAGTTTTCAGGACATATAGATGCTTCGTATAGCAACACCCGTTCGGGAGAACCCACAACTCCCTCCTATTCCGTTTCAAACGATTTTAAAATCAACTGGAGACATACACAAGATCCCAAAGCACATCCTCGCAATCGATTTTCAGCAGATGTGAATTTTTTAACCAGTAACTACAACAAACGCAACATTGTAGATGTAAACGATTATGTAAACACCAACTTTACCTCCGCTGTAAGTTTTTCCACAAGCTGGCGAAACCACTATTCATTAGGTGTTAATGCCGACCTATCGCAAAACATACAAACCAAAACCATGCAACTGACTTTACCAAATATCAATTTCAATATCAGTCAGTTCTATCCTTTTAGAAGAAAAAATGTAGTAGGTAAACTGCGATGGTATGAAAATATTTCTATGTCTTACAACACCATTCTCGTCAACAGCATAACCCTAAGCGACACCTTGAATTTATCGGAGCAAATTCCCAATAATATGAAATACGGAATTTCCCACTCCATACCCATTTCAAGCACAATCAAAGTATTGAAACATTTGGACTGGAACAACACCATAAACCTGAACGAATATTGGCAGTTTAGAGGGGCTTTGCGAAGCTGGAGTCAAGACACTAACGGAAATTCGGTTATAAGTAGAGATACAGTATATGGATTTTTTGCTATTCATAACATAGCCTACAGTTCTACTTTACGAACTACTTTGTACGGTATGTATAGCATGAAAAAAGGTAGAGTTAAGGCTTTTAGACATGAATTTGTACCTGCTTTAGCCTTTCATTATAGCCCCGCTATCAATAAAAATTATTTCAAATCCTATGTCGATGGTAAAGAAAATGAAGTAAAAACCTATTCTCCTACTGAAGGATTTTTATACGGAACTCCCGTAGAGAAAGACTTGGCTTACCTTAGCTTAACATTTAATAATAAATTGGAAATGAAAGTTGCTAACAAAAAAGACAGCACAGGAAGCGGAAGCAAGAAAGTTGTCTTAATTGAAAACATAAGCATAGGCTCACGATATATAATTACAGCCGACTCCATGCAATGGCAACCTTTAGCCATTACAGGAAGAACAACTGTATATAAGGCTTTGGTATTGAGCTTTGGAGCTGGACTCGACCCTTATATTATAGGTACTTCCGGTGTTAGAGTTGACACTTTTGAATTAGCTGTAAATCAACGTTTATTTCGACTGTCAAACTCTTCGTTTGCAGCCGCTTTAACATATTCTATCAACAACCAAACTTTTAAGAAAAAAGGAGATAAAAAAGAAAAAGAAGGTTTTTCAGCATTAAGAGATTGGAGAGTTGATATAAATTATATTTTCAACTACAACCTTGTTGACAATTATGCTTTTTACAAACTGAGCAATCCCGATAGCAATCAATACAATAACACCATAACAAACACCGTAAACATAAATGGAAATTTCCAATTAACCGAAAAATGGAGAGTATCATTTACAACAGGATATGACTTTACAAATAAAAACATATCTGTTTCATCTTTTGATATTTACAGAGATTTACATTGTTGGGAAATGGGTTTTAAATGGAGACCTTTTGGTAGCTATCGCGGGTTTGAATTTGTAATAAACGTAAAATCAGGTTTATTGAAAGATTTGAAATATAATTTAGACAAGGATTATCGGGATTTTAATTAAGCGTACAACTAAAATATTTTTTTTTATAAACCGTTATTTATTGTACTTAAATTTTACTACTCTTACATGGACAAAAATTCCTCATTAAAACTTGGATATACAAACAGGAGTAATCTTAAAATGAACTTCTTAGAAGTTTTATTGCAAGATATTGGTGAGTACATCCTTTTAATGAAACGTGTTATTGCGAAACCTAAAAACAAGGCTTATTTCAGAAAACAACTTGTTGACGAAATAAATGTTTTATGTATTAACTCCCTATTAATCATTTCGGTTATTTCTATTTTTATGGGCGCAGTTATTACCATTCAAACCAATTTACAAATAGAAAATCCTCTTTTACCTACGTGGACTATTGGATTTGTGGTGCGTCAGTCGGTTGTATTGGAGTTTGCTCCTACTATTGTCAGTATTTTTTTAGCAGGAAAAATTGGCTCACACATAGCCTCCGAAATTGGGACTATGAAAGTAACCGAACAAGTAGATGCATTGGAAACCATGGGAATAAACTCGGCTTCACACTTAATTTTACCCAAAATCATTGCCAGTAGCATGGTCAATCCGCTATTAATAATTATCAGTATCTTTTTGGGACTGTTAGGAGGTTGGGGTGCTTGCGAGTTTTTAGGAACTATTCCCTCCTCTCAATACATAGAAGGCATACGCTCGTGGTTCGAATCACGAGATATTTATTATGCTTTGGTCAAAGCCTTTGTTTTTGCGTTTTTAATCTCTTCTATTTCTGGATTTTGGGGATATAAAACAACAGGTGGAGCGTTGGAAGTGGGCAAAACAAGCACAAAAGCTGTGGTCAGTAGTAGTTTTATGATTTTATTGTTCGACCTTATTATAACCGAAATATTTTTTGGCTAATATATGATTAAAATAGAGAATTTATACAAATATTTTGACGGAAGAGAAATTTTACACGATATTTCCTGCGAATTTGAATCGGGTAAAACCAATTTAATCATAGGACAAAGTGGTTCAGGTAAAACAGTATTAATGAAGTGTTTAATAGGTTTATACGAAGCCGAAAAAGGTAATATTCTATACGACAATCGTAATTTTATAAAAATGGCGAAAAAAGATCGTCAAATTCTTCAACAAGAAATGGGTGTTTTGTTTCAAGGAGGAGCTTTGTTCGACTCCATGAGTGTAAAAGAAAATGTATTATTTCCCTTGATTATGCTTTCTAATCTGAATGAGTCGGAACGTAACGACAGAGCCGAATTTTGTTTAGAAAGAGTTAATTTACAAGACAGTCAACACCTATATCCTTCACAGATTAGTGGTGGTATGAAAAAGCGAGTTGCCATAGCTCGTTCTATTGCTCTCAATCCTAAGTATTTATTTTGTGATGAACCCAACTCGGGATTAGACCCCAAAACTTCGCTGATTATTGATGAGCTGATTTACGAACTTACACACGAATATCAAATGACCACCATTATTAACACCCACGATATGAATTCGGTAATGGCAATAGGTGAAACCGTATCGTTTATTCACGAAGGTAAACTTTGGTGGAAAGGTAGCAAAAATGAAATTCTAAACACCGATAACGATGAATTAAATAGTTTTGTTTATGCCTCTAAATTTGCCCAACATCTAAAAAGAAAATAAATGTTTAAAGTATTTGATATTTTGATTATTCTGACTATGGCTTGGTTTGGTTTTAAAGGAATCAAAAAAGGTATTATTTACGAAATATTTAGCATTATAGCCTTGTTAGCAGGAGGTTGGGGAGCTATTTATTTGAATAAATACACACTTTCTCTTTTAGGAATAGAATCCGAAGTGGGTCATTTGGTATCTTTGGTTGTTACTTTCTTGGCTTGTGTGGTTATTGTTTTTATCGTAGGAAAATTTTTAAAAATCAGTCTTAGCTTTATTTTTCCCGAAGCCATAGATAAACTTTTAGGTCTTGTTTTTGGAGTGTTTAAAGTATTGTTTTTTGCAGGTATCATCTTGTACTATACTGCTTCAATAGATAAAAATGAAGTGTTTTTAGGCTCTGATACTAAAGAAAATATGCTTTTATTTAAGCCTTCGTACAAAACAGCTGAACTTTTATTGCCCAAAATCCAAACAGCACACGAGCTTTTTAAGGGAAAAAATCCTCTCAAAGAAAACGATAGTATTCAAGAAGTTTTATCTTAAATTTACGCCTGCTCTTCGTTATAGAAAAATGTTAAAGCACCCGAAGGACAAGCCTTTACTGTATCTATTATTTTTTCTGTACTTGCGTTATCGGGTTTTACCCAAGGTCTTTCTCTGGGTTTAAAAACTTCGGGACACATTCTTACACATGCAGCGGCATAAGTGCATTTTGCGGGCTTCCATACAATGGTTATTTCTCCATTTGTGTATTTTTTAACTATATTCATTTTCAATATATTTTATATTTATTTACTCGTCTTCAAGGTCTAAGGTAAAATAAGATACGTGAGGATAATATTTCAGTTGGTCTTT
>JAAYRN010000233.1 GCA_012518765.1 Bacteroidales bacterium | reverse complement strand
ATGTATACCAAAAGGAGAATATGTGTGGAACATATTCTCCTTTTTTTATATCTATTTTGAACCTAAATAGCTAATAAGATTTTGCAAATAAAACTCTTTCCTTAGAAGGTTTTCCTGAAAAAATACATTTACCTTCTTCCTGTGGGTTATTCAAAGGTATGCATCGAATAGTGGCTTTTGTTGCTTCTTTAATAGCTTCTTCGGTTTCGGCAGTTCCATCCCAATGAGCCGAGACAAAGCCTCCTTTATTTTCTATAACATCTTTAAATTCTTCCCATGTATCTACCACACATGTATTTTTTTCTCTAAATGCCAATGCTTTATTGAAAATATTTTGCTGTATATCTTCAAGTAAATCTACTATCTCGTCAACAACAACATCGGGAGTTGCAAGTTTTTTATCCATGGTATCGCGGCGGAATACTTCCACTTGATTTTTTTCTAAATCTCTGGCTCCCACTGTTATCCTTACAGGTACTCCTTGCATCTCGTATTCGTTAAACTTCCATCCCGAGCGGTATTCATCGCGATTGTCATATTTTACGCTAATGTTTTTTTGTTGTAATTCTTTCACTATGGCATTAGCTACTTCCGACACCTTGGCTTCTTGTTCTTCATTTCTATAAATTGGAATTATAACTACTTGTAAAGGAGCTATTTTTGGAGGTAATACCAATCCTTTATCATCGGAATGCGTCATAATTAAAGCTCCAATCAAACGGGTAGAAACACCCCAAGAAGTAGCCCATACATATTCTAATTTATTTTCTTTGTTTAAAAATTGAACGTCAAATGCTTTTGCAAAATTTTGTCCTAAAAAGTGAGAGGTTCCTGCTTGTAAAGATTTTCCATCTTGCATCAATGCCTCTATGCAGTACGTTTCAACGGCTCCGGCAAAGCGTTCCGAAGCTGTTTTTAATCCTACCATGACAGGTACTGCCATGTAGTTTTCAACAAAATCAGCATACAAATGAATAATTTTTTCCGTTTCTTCTATGGCTTCTTCTTTTGTTTGATGTGCTGTGTGTCCTTCCTGCCATAAAAATTCTGCGGTACGTAAAAATAGGCGAGTTCGCATTTCCCAACGTACTACATTTGCCCATTGGTTAATCAAAATTGGCAAATCGCGATACGATTGAATCCAATTTTTATATGTACTCCATATAATGGTTTCAGAGGTGGGTCTAACTATTAATTCTTCTTCTAATTTCGAATCTGGGTCTACAATTACTCCTTCATTATCAGGAGATTGCTTGAGCCTGTAGTGCGTAACTACAGCACATTCCTTAGCAAAACCTTCTACATGAGAAGCCTCGCGACTTAAATAAGATTTGGGTATAAATAAAGGAAAATATGCATTTTGATGTCCCGTTTGTTTAAACATTTTGTCCAATACATCGCGCATATTTTCCCATAAAGCATAACCATAGGGTTTAATTACCATACAGCCTCTTACTACGGAATTTTCGGCTAAATTAGCCTTAATAACCAGCTCGTTATACCATTGTGAATAATTTTCTTTTCTTGTAGTTAATAGTTCTGCCATTTTTTTGGTACGATATTTGAATTATATTAATAAAAAGTATATTTTTGTAAGCGAAAATAAATCATGCAAAAGTATAAAAAATAACCATATAAATTATAGGAGGACCTGGCGATGAAAAAATTATTTAATCTAAGTGTAGCAATACTATCAAGTGCCTTTCTGTTCTCATGTACCACTATGACAACCGTAATAGACGATGGTTATTATAGTAGCGTAGAAAAAAGAGAAGCAGTTAAATCAAAAAAACAAGTCAAACAAACTGAAAACAAAGAATCGTACAACTATCAAGAGCAAGACAATTATGCTCAAGAATATGACAACTATTCTTCTCAAAACAATCAAACTCCAGATTACTCGGAATCTTATACCACCAAAAGTGGCAATACCACCGTTCATAATTATTATTTCAATAACGATGATTATTACGATTATGAATATGCAGCGCGCTTACGCCGTTTTCATGGACCATATTCACACTGGGGATATTACGACCCTTACTACACCAATATGTATTGGTATAGTCGCAATCCTGCACACTGGGGAGTAAGCGTATATTT
>JAAYRN010000232.1 GCA_012518765.1 Bacteroidales bacterium | reverse complement strand
TTCTAACGCAGGATGTGCAGGATGTGCTGCAGGTCAAATTGGACAAAACGGTCCCGAAGAAGTTACCATTTCAACAGGGAATCGAAATTTTGCTGGAAAACAAGGCAAAGGAGAGGTCTATTTAGCCGCTCCCGCTACCGTAGCCACATCGGCTGTAGCTGGTTATATCAGTGCTTCCTTTATTGATAGCAAAACAGTTACTCCTAAGGATACTAAAAAATCAAATGATTTTGAAACAAAAACAGCAGAAACAAAAACTCCCACACAAAAACCTACTGTGGTACAGGGTAGAGTTTGGATTATTGATCAAGACGATATAGATACCGATATGATTTTTCATAACCGTTATTTAACCATTACCAAAATAGAAGAAATGGGGCAGTATGCTTTTGATAATCTGAAAGGTTATGAACATTTTGCCCAAGAAGCTCAAGAAGGAGATATTATATTGTCGGGCAAAAACTTCGGAGCTGGAAGTTCCCGCCAACAGGCGGTAGATTGTTTTACTGCTTTGGGAGTTTCGTGCTTATTAGCCGAATCGTTTGGTGCTATTTATGAGCGTAATGCTATTAATGCAGCCATGCCTATTTTGACCTATACCCCCGAACAAATAGCTTCGTTGGAGTTGGAGGATAAAAACATTATAAGTGTCAATTTTTTGACAGGTGAAATTACAAATGTTACAAAAAATAAAACATCGAAAATAAATCCATTCTTTGATGTACAAAATGAAATATATCAAAAAGGTGGATTATTAGGATAAGTAATTTTATTTCAAATAAATATGTAAAAGATGCTTTGCTTATAAGCATCTTTTTTTATGTTAAATAGCTTGGTAATATAAAACCGATGCGTTGGTCGGACGGAAAATATGTTGACTAACACGAAGTATATCATCGGTTGTAACGTCTTTATAATGTTGCTCTTCATCGTGAATACGTTCAGCATGATCTATGGCTTCAAACATACAAAGCGACAACGCTTTTTCTTGTACGCTCAATTCCTTGAAATATAAAACAGTTTGGGCTTTGTTTTTTACTTTTTCCAATTCTTTGTCTGAGACTAAATTGGTTTTTAAGTTGTTTAATTCCTCCCAAATGGCTTCTTCGGCATGTTGTAAACTAATGTTTTCCGATGGAACTCCACCAATTACAAACAATCCATTATCGAAATTTCCTGTAATATAGGCTGATATAGAGGAAAATATTCTTTTTTTGTTTATAAGATTTTCCCTAAAACGAGAAGATTCTCCGTTGGATAAAATGTCGGATAGTAAATCGTTGGTATAAAAACTCTTATCCTTGCGTTTACAACTGTGAAACGCCATAACTAAATAATTATAAGGCACATTTCGTTTTACCTCCAAAAAACGTCTTTCGTTTTGAGGTGGTTCTTGGGGAAGAATAGGAGTATTGTAAGAACCTGACGGAATGCTTCCAAACCATTTATCTATCCACATCTTGGTTTTATCTATGTCTAAATTACCTGCTACAGAAAGTATAGCCTTATTGGGACGGTAAAATTTGTAGAAAAAATCTTTTACCTCGTTTAAATTAGCTTCTTCTATGTGTTTAATATCTTTTCCTATGGTGTTCCATTGGTAGGGATGAACCTTGTATGCCAAAGGTCTTAACAACAGCATGAGGTCGCCATAAGGTTGATTGAGATACGATTGCTTAAATTCTTCTATTACCACATTACGCTGTATTTGTAAAGCATTTTCTGAAAATGCAAGCTCGTTCATTCTGTCAGATTCTAACCAAAAAGCGGTTTCTAAGTTCTGTACAGGTAAACTAATATAGTAATTGGTAACATCGTTACTTGTAAAAGCATTGTTTTCGCCTCCTACTGCTTGTAATACTTTATCGTATTTAGGAATATTTTTAGAACCTCCAAACATTAGGTGTTCAAATAAATGAGCAAATCCAGTTCGGTTGGGATTTTCGTTTCGAGAACCTACTTGATACAAAAGATTAACCGCAACAATGGGAGTGGTGTTGTCAAGGTGAAGAATAACCCTAAGCCCATTGGCAAGTGTGTATGATTCAAAAGAAACCATGTCAGGAAGATGTTGTTATAGCGTTGTTTTCAACTACATCTTTGATACGTTCAACCAACGTATTTAAAAATTTTTGAAGAGGAGGTTTAATCATTTGAGCAAGAAAAAAAGGAACTTCAACTTTGGAATGACCTATTAAAAAGGAGGATTGATGGTTGTTTTTTATGGTAAATGAAATAACAAATGATTTGATTTGGTGGTTTTTTATATGAAAAACGATGAGTGAAAAAGGATCTTTTTCTGAAATATGCATTTCCACATCGCCAATGCCTTGTATGCTAAAGTTACAAGAGTCTTCGGTCGAAGTCCAATTTGATACTTCGGGGGCGTATTGTTTGAAATTATTGCAGTTTGATAATGTTTTAAATATTATTTCGTCGCTTGCATTTATTTGTATTTCGTTGCTGGATAAATTCATAATGTTTACTTATTCAAATTGTTTAGCCCAAGCCTGAGGGTCTTTTTTCCATTCATTTAACGTAGCTTGTTCGTTTGTTTTTATATAGGATTTTTCAGCAGCTTCTACTACCAAAGTTCCGTAGTCGGTTAGGGCATGTAAAATAACGTTACTTTCTTTAAATCGTTCATTAGCAATAGGTAATTCATAGGTAAAAATAGCAACCATTCCCAATACATTGCATTTTAAATCTCGCAAAGCGTGTACTGCTTTTAGACTGCTTTGACCTGTGGAAACCAAATCTTCAACCACAACTACTTTTTGTCCTGCTTTTATCACACCTTCTACCATATTGGTCAGTCCGTGTTTTTTTTC
>JAAYRN010000231.1 GCA_012518765.1 Bacteroidales bacterium | reverse complement strand
GTTGTTGGAAAAAAGAAGAGTTGGAAAAACTAATACATATTTGTCATAAAAACAACATTACCATTATTTCTGACGAAATCCACAGCGATTTGATTAGAAACAATCATCAACATACAAGTATGTTGTCGTTAACCGACAAAGTAATAAGTTGTTTTTCGCCCAGTAAAACGTTCAATTTAGCGGGAATGTCCACCTCATTTATCGTAATTCCCGATAAAGAAATGAGAGAAAAATACCTAAAAACACTACATGGGCTACATATTGCTCATGGAAATTTATTTGGTCCCGTAGCCACCGAAATTGCTTACGGACAGGGCGAAGAATGGTATATACAAGTTTGGGATTATCTGCAAAATAACATAGATTATGCCATAGATTTTTGTAAAAAACACATACCCACCATCGATGTCGTAGCACCTGAAGCGACTTATTTGCTATGGTTAGATTGTCGTAAAATTTCCACTTCTCACGAAGTATTACAAGATATTTTTGTGAATAAACTCAAATTAGGACTCAATAATGGTATTGACTTTGGCAACGCTGGCGAAGGTTTTATGCGTATGAATGTTGCCTGTCCTCGAAAAACATTGGAAATAGCTATGAATAAATTAAAGGGAATCAACGCCTTTGCTACCAACAACTAAATTATTTCATCACTCGAGCATCTCCCCTTACTGATGCTATTCTATAACCAGCTTCGTTTACCAAATCTTCTAAGGACTGTTTGTTGAGCAAAGCATCGTCGCTTATGGTTATTTTATTGTCGTAAATTGAGTATTTATTTCGGGCATCACTGGGCGTTAAATTAGGCATAATCACATTGGCACCCGCTAACAATCCTTTGGCTCTGCCTGCAGGGTCAATGCTACTCAAAGCTGTAGTTGTAGGCAATAAAACATGAGGCAACATAAGTCTTAATAAAGCTAACATAAACAAAGTCAAATCCATAGATCCATTTTTTGCATCGGCAAAAGGTGTCTGATGATGAGACATAAACGGTCCTATTCCTATCATATGAGGTTGAAATTCATAAATATAGGCTAAATCTTCTGCTAAGGTTTCGGTTGTTTGAAAAGGTGAACCCACCATAAAACCAGTTCCTACTTGAAAACCTATCTTTTTTAAATCCGATAAGCATTTTTTTCTTTTTTCAGCAGTTAATCTTTCAGGATGTAGCTGACTGTAATGATACGAGTTGGCTGTTTCGTGTCGTAGTAAATAGCGGTCAGCACCAGCCTCATAATAAGCAAGATATGTATTATAACTTTTTTCTCCTAAGGATAAAGTAATGGCACAGTCGGAATATTTTTGTTTGATACTTTGAATTATGTCAACCATAACCCCTTGGCTAAAATACCTGTCCTCACCCCCTTGCAACACAAAAGTACGATACCCTAATGTATATCCTATATCGCAGCATTCTAAAATTTGCTCCTTAGTCAAACGATAACGTTCAATTTTTAAATTACTTTTTCGTATTCCGCAGTAGTAGCAATCGTTTTTACAGTAATTACTAAGCTCTATAAGTCCTCTGAGATACACATCTTTACCATAAAGTATTTCTCTTACTACCCTTGCTCTTTCAAACAAGTATTCGCTCAAGTCTTCGGTTCTGTTATCTATTAACGTTATAAATTCTTCCTTAGATAATTTTTTTTCTTTTTCTAATTTGTCAATAAGTTCTTTCATATATCTACCTTTGTTTTGCTTTGTTCAAAAAGTTTGCCATTTTTTCCCTTTGAAAATCATGAAATTAATAGAAAAATAAAACTATTTTGTTAAGTTCTATTCTTATGTGTTAACCCAAGTGCAAAGATATAAAATAAACAAAAGCTTTTAATCCCTAAATCTCTATTATTATTCATTGATTTTATGTATTTTTGCACAACCAACTTTATAGCATTGTAAGAAATATTTTAAAATATGAATGGAAACCCCGCTTTATATGAACTATTAAAAAAACTACACATAGAGTTTGAATACATCGAACATCCTCCTGCTCCTACCATCGAAATAGCAAAACAGTACTGGAAGGGACACGATGCTAAACATTGTAAGAATCTGTTTTTCAGAAACCATAAAGGGAATAAACATTTTCTTGTTATTTTAGATTGCGACCAAGACATGAATATACATTCCATTGAAAAACTATTGCGTCAAGGAAAATTAAGTTTTGCTTCCGAAAAACGCTTACTCACTTATTTGGGTGTAAAACCTGGTTCGGTAACTCCCTTTGGTTTAATAAACGACAAAGAACAACATGTACATGTGTTTATAGATGAATCGTTACAAAATGTTGAACGTCTGAGTTTTCATCCCTGTATTAATACCGCTTCTTTGTTTATTTCTAAAAATGACTTTGTTCGTTTTTTAGACCACGTAGGAAACTCTTACGAGTGGATTAAATTATACTAATGTTTTTTTTGACATGGATAAAGAAACTTACAACTACCACATCCTTTCAAACGGAATACGAGTTATTCACAAACAAGTAAATACTCCTATTTCACACGTAGGTTTCATTGTTAATACAGGCACACGCGATGAGATAGAAAACGAAAATGGAATTGCTCATTTTATTGAACATCTTATATTTAAAGGCACTCAAAAGCGAAGTACCTATCAGGTTTTGTCCTATTTAGAAAATGTAGGGGGCGACCTCAACGCCTATACTACCAAAGAGGAAACTTTTTTCTATGCTTCTATCATAAATACTTATATCGAAAGGGCATTTGAACTACTTTCCGACATTGTATTTCATTCTTCTTTTCATAAAGAAGATATTGAAACAGAAAAAGATGTAGTAATAGAAGAAATTAAATCTTATAAAGATAATCCCTCCGAATTAATTTTCGATGAATTTGAAAATATACTATTTGACGGACATCCCTTGGGAACCAATATACTTGGGACAAACCGCAGTGTTAAAAGTTTTACCAAACAAAAAATAAAAAACTTCATACAGCGTAACTACCATACAAATCAAATGGTAATTTCCATTGTAGGAAATGTAAATTTCAAAAAGTGTGTTCGATTATCTCAAAAATATTTTGAAATTATCACCCAAACCAATCGCCCTTATCAGCGACAAAATTTCACCGATTTCGCAGTGCGTCATCAGGTAAAAAAACAACGATCAATACAAGCACACGCATTGATAGGTAGAGCCTTGCCTCATTTTAATGAAAAGAAAAACCAAACAGCTGTTTTGTTAAATAATATCTTAGGAGGACCGGGATTAAACACTCGTTTAAATCTTGCTATTCGTGAAAAAAATGGCTACGTTTATACCATTGAATCCATTTACTCCCCTTTGAGTGATGCTGGATTGTTTAGCGTTTATACCGCATCAGACTCTAAAAATTTGGACAAAATAATAGAGTTGATACACAAAGAAATGCAAAAACTACGAACCCAAAAATTAGGAAGCCTTCAATTACATAGAGCTCATTTACAACTTATCGGACAAATTTATATTTTCCACGAATCCAATTTAAACGAAATGCTTTCCATTGGAAAAAATCATTTAATATACAAAGATGTTGAGAAAATAACACAAATTGTTGAGAAAATAAAAAGCATCACCTCCTCCGATTTACTCGAATTAGCAAACGAAATATTTGACAAAGATTATTTAAGCTCACTTATATATAAAAACAAATAAATTTTTCGAGATATGAAAAACACCAAAGTAAGAGTTGCTTTTTTATCCATTTTATCCAATACTTTTTTAATTATTCTCAAACTTATTATAGGAATAATCAGCGGATCTGTTAGTATTATTTCAGAGGCAATTCATTCCGTTATGGATTTAATAGCGGCAATGATTGCTTATTTTTCGGTCAGAATATCAGATAATCCCCCCGACTCCAGGCATCCTTATGGACATGGAAAAATTGAAAACATATCAGGCGTTATCGAAGCCCTATTGATTTTTGTGGCAGCTACGCTTATTATCATAGAAGCTATTAAAAAATTATGGAAGGGAGTAACTGAGTTAGAGTGGATTTGGCTTGGAGCTATCGTTATGTTTATTTCTGCTATTGTCAATTTTTTTGTCTCTCGAAAATTATACAAAGTTGCCAGACAAACAAACTCTATTGCTTTAGAAGCCGATGCTTTACACTTAAAAACAGACATATATACTTCACTTGGAGTAGCTGTAGGTTTGATGCTGATTTATTTTACTGATATTTATTGGTTCGACCCCGTTATAGCCATATTGGTTGCTTTAATGATTTTTTACGAATCAATCAAACTACTAAAAAAAGCATTTTCCCCACTGCTTGACGCTGCTTGGAATGAAAAAGATATAAACAAATTAACTGAAAAATTATCTCAATTAAATGCACAGTACTATAACTTAAAAACCCGTACTGCTGGAAATTATAAATTTGCAGAACTCCACCTTGAAGTCAACAAAGATGAATCGGTAGAAAAAGCACATCAACGATGCGATTTAATTGAAAACGAATTAGCTAAGATGTTTGAAAACCTTACCGTAACTATACATATTGAGCCTAAATAAATAGTCGAACCTTAAACAGTCAAGTTTCTTTTTTTTGAAAAAAAATAAGATTAAAAAATCGATAGAAATCATTAAAATAAAAGATAAATCATCAAATTTTGAATTCGGTTTTTCTACTTGAAAACTCTAATGGACAATTTGAAATTAAAAGGAAATAGCATTTTTAAATTTAGTTATTTTTATAAAATACATTTGTTTACTTACATTCATTTAATGAAGTTTTTAGAAAAAAACTGATAAAGATTGCCTTAAAACAAGACAAAACTTAGAGTAATTAACATTGTTTTAGGGAATTTACTTTTAAAATATTCAAAAAATAAAATCATCATAATTGATAATCAGCAGTTTGAATTTTATTTTAATTGTTTTTTTACTTCTATCGAAGAATAGTAATTTATAATAAAATTTGTGTATTTTTGTGTTGTAAAAAACACCTTGTGCAACTAACAAACCAGTTAAACTTTATAATTCTTCTCATATGCAGATTAGAAATGATGAAAATATAAAGGAAGCTATGAGAAAATTATTAAATGGTGAATATGGACCTTTTTTTGAAACGGATATACAACAATAAATACGTCAATATGAAAAATATATTATTTTTACCAATGCTATTATTGTTTTCGTGTTATGGTTGTGACAAACCTCCTATAACACCTATAGAACCAACTACGACAAAAACAAATTTAGAAGTTGTATGGCATGTACTGTTTTATTCAGATTCATTTCCCGATTTTTTTTGGGATCCTGTTTTTTTTAATGATTATGTAATTTTCGTTAATACGTATGGTGTAAAACAAGGACATGAACGTGGATTAGGAGTATATCATAAGACTACCGGCAAACGGCATACTGCCTGGCAAAAGGATCCCGGAGGAATAATAGATATAACAGAAGAATTAAGAGATTGTAAAGTAGGGGGTGATAATGAGAATACTATCTACCTTTCTACGTGCATATCTCTTTATGCGTATGATATCAACACCGGCAATCGACTTTGGCAACACAAACACTCACCCTACTACGGTTCATTGTTGGTATCTGTATTCGGGAAGGATGTTTTACATAACTATGGTCTCGGAGCATTATCAAGATCATGGTATAGAATAGCTAAATTTGACAATGTCTCAGGAAGCAAAACCGATTTATTACAGTTGTATATAGAAGATAATTATAGATTTTTAATAGAATCTCCTACATGGACAGTAAATGAAAATAACGATACTTTATTGTTATTTTTAACTTCGGGTTGGAATTATGAATTGGTAGACGGAAAAGTAAAAGCCTATTGTTACAATATAACAAAACGAGAGATGGTTTGGGAAAAAAAGGGATTTACTAATGATAAGGATGCTTCAAAACATGCCCCCATTATTATTGAAAACAATAAAGTGATTTTTCAAAGTATGCGAGCCATTCATTGTATGGACATAGCAAGCGGGGAATTGGTGTGGCAGCATGAGTTTATGCCGAATTCTATTTCTATGACACCCTTGCTGTATTATAATGGTAAATTATTTTCAAGAATGCAAGGAAGCGAAGTTTATTGTTATGATGCACAGTCTGGTCAAGTATTGTGGTCGAATGTATCTATCCAAGCATATCCTGCACCTGGCGGTCGAATGGATGCCTATCAGGATAAGTTGTATTTAACAGCATCGCCCGATGATGGATATGT
>JAAYRN010000016.1 GCA_012518765.1 Bacteroidales bacterium | reverse complement strand
TTTGTGCAAACAATTATTTAGGCTTAGCCAATAGCCCCGAATTGGTTAACGCTGCCATTAAAACTTTGGAAGAAAGAGCCTATGGAATGGCTTCGGTTCGTTTTATTTGCGGAACTTCGGACTTACACAAACAATTAGAAGAAAAAATAGCCAAGTTTTTTGGTATGGAAGATGCTATTTTATATGTAGCTTGTTTTGATGCCAATACAGGTTTATTTGAAACTATTTTAACCGAGGAAGATGCCGTTATTTCCGATGCTTTAAACCATGCTTCTATCATAGACGGAGTTAGGTTGTGTAAGGCTAAGCGTTTTCGTTATAACAATGCCGACATGGCAGATTTGGAGAAGAAATTACAAGAAGCACAAACATCTCGTTTTCGCCTCATAGTTACCGATGGTGTATTTTCCATGGACGGAAACGTAGCTCCTATGGACAAAATATTAGAATTAGCCAATAAATACGATGCCATGATTATGATTGATGAAAGCCATTCGGCTGGAGTTGTGGGTAAAACGGGTAGGGGAGTTACCGAATTGTTTGACTGTAGAGGTAAAGTGGAAATTATTACCGGAACCCTTGGTAAGGCATTTGGCGGAGCTATTGGTGGTTTTACCACAGGAAAAAAAGAAATTATTGAAATGTTGCGTCAGCGTTCACGCCCTTATTTATTTTCAAATTCCATACCTCCCATGGTTGCAGCAGCAGGTGTGCGTATGTTTGAAATGATGGACGAAACCAATGAGTTACAAGATAAATTACACGAAAATACAGATTATTTTATTTCAAAAATGAAAGCGGCAGGTTTTGATATTAAACCTACACAATCAGCTATTTGTGCCGTTATGTTGTACGATGCAGCTTTGGCGGGAGAATTTGCCGATAAATTATTAGATGAAGGTATTTATGTAATAGGATTTAGTTTTCCTGTAGTTCCTAAAGACCAAGCTCGTATAAGGGTGCAATTGTCAGCAGCTCACAAAAAAGAACACTTAGATACCGCTATCAATGCTTTTATAAAGGTTGGGAAAGAATTAAATGTAATTAAATAAAAGGATAACGAACGTTTTCCAAAAACAAAGCATGCGCAGGAACCGAAATTCCAGCCTTTGAACGATTCTTAGAAAGTATAATCTCACGGAAATCTTCTTTTGTGAGATTTTTTTTTCCTACTTCTAACAAAGTGCCTACTATAGCACGCACCATATTGCGTAAGAATCTATTAGCCGTAATTTCAAATACCAATAAATCACCTTTTTCCATCCATACAGCCTGTGTAATTGTACAGTCGTTGGTTTTGGTGTCGGTGTTTGATTTGGAAAAAGCACTAAAATCGGTATGTGCATACAACTCCTGACAGCAGCGATTCATATTTTCTATATCGGGTTGATAAAAAATACGATACGCACGGTCTAATACAAAGGGATTTTTTTTGTAAGTAACGTAATAACGGTAAGTGCGTTCCATGGCACTGAAACGAGCATGTGCATCTAAGGCGACAGGAAAAATGGAATAAATTACAATGTCTTTGGGCAAAAAACCATTTAAACGATACACAAGTTGCTCTATTTCTTCTTTAGAAAAACATTTATCAATATCAAAATGAGCATAATACGAAGAAGCATGTACTCCTGTATCTGTTCTTCCAGCGCCGGTAATGGCAATTTCTTGTTTTAATAAAGTTGAAAACGCTTGGGTAATGGTTTGCTGTACGCTTATTTCTCTGTGTTGAATTTGCCATCCAAAATAATGAGAACCGTTGTAAGCCAAATGAATAAAGTAACGCATAATGATGTGTCTGATTAAAACTATCTCTTTGAAATAACTCTATTTATACAGTTTTATTATTTGTTTTCATTTCTAATCCAAAAGATGGATAATGATAAACAGCTAAGAATAATTTAAAAGTGTAATTATTTTTTGAATTTCTTACAAAAGGACTGTTTTATTACACAAATTATTTATAACTTTGCATGCTTGTTTGAAAACAACATTTTTTATTTTAAATATAACATTATTAACATATAAAAACATACACTATGGCAATCATTAAACCATTTAAAGGACTTCGTCCTCCAAAGAATATAGTAAAAGAATTGGCTTCTCGTCCATACGATGTGTTAAATTCAAGTGAAGCACGCATAGAGGCTAATAACAATCCCTTGTCATTGTTACATATAACCAAAGCAGAAATAGACCTTCCCGATGGCACCGATGAACACAGCCAAGAAGTTTATGATAAAGTAGTTGAAAACTACAATAAATTTAAAGAAAAAGGCTGGTTGGTTCAAGATGAGGAAGAAAACCTATATATCTACGCACAAACTATGGATGGTAGAACACAATATGGGATTTTAACATGTGCTCATAGAGATGATTACATCAATGGAAATATCAAAAAACACGAGCTTACACTCAAAGCCAAGGAAGAAGATCGTATGAAACACATTCGTATTACCAATGCGAATGTTGAACCCGTTTTCTTTACCTATCCCGCTCATAAAGAAATAGACGAAATAGTAGCCAAAATAGTTAAAGATCAACAACCAGAGTATGATTTTGTTGCAGACGATGGTTTTGGACATACTTTGTGGGTAATCAGCGATAAGGCTATTATTCAACGCTTAGTTGAGATTTTCGACAAGGATATTCCATACCTTTATGTAGCAGACGGACACCACCGTACAGCTGCTGCTGCATTGGTAGGAGGCGAACACAAAGCTAAAAATCCAAATCATACAGGGAAAGAAGAATATAACTACTTTATGACGGTTATTTTCCCCGATAATCAATTGAAAATTATAGATTATAATCGCGTAGTTAAGGATTTAAACGGCTTAACAAAAGAAGAATTTATTGAAAAATTACACCCATCGTTTGAAGTTGAAAAAATAGGAGAAGAAATCTATACACCCGCCAAATTACATGAATTTAGTATGTATATAGATGGCGAATGGTATAAAATGACGGCAAAACCAGGGACGTATAACGATAACGACCCCATAGGCGTATTGGACGTAACTATTTTATCCGACTTGGTTTTAGACAATGTATTGGGTATTAAAGATTTAAGAACATGTAATCGCATTGATTTTGTAGGCGGAATCCGTGGATTGAAAGAGTTGAAACGCAGAGTAGATAACGGTGAAATGGTAGTTGCTTTTGCCATGTATCCCGTTTCCATGCAACAACTTATCACCATAGCCGATACAGGAAATATTATGCCACCCAAAACTACTTGGTTTGAACCTAAACTGCGTTCAGGCTTGGTAATACATGAGTTAGAATAATAAAAATTTTCATGATATTCCAAATTGGAAAGTTGTTTGTGATTCGCAAACAACTTTTTTTTATACATAATCCTATAATAACTGATTATTTAATGCCTATACATACAAAAATATGAAAAAATTAAAAGCAGCTTCTTTGATTATCTTGGTTTTTCTTGCTTTTTTGCTGAGTTTTTACGCCATATACGGAGGATTTAAAAAAGTAGAATGCCGTGTTACATATACCGGAGGAGAATTATTTGTTTACGAGGAAATAAGAGGCGATTATCAGCGAATATCCTATATAGTAGACAGCTTGTATGAGAGTTTATTACAAAAGAAAAGCATAGAAAATATTGTTAGTTGTATGGTGTATTATCCTGATTCTATGTATACAAATAAAAATGCCGTAGGTGCTGAGGTTGGTTGTATTGTTGATGTAAGCGACAGCTTAACTTTATATGAATTACAAAAAACATACAAGATAAAAACCCTGCCTTTAAGTAATTATGTAGTGGCGGCGTTTCCATACAAGGGAAAAACTTCCCTTACATTAGCATCAATGAAATTATACCCCGCTATAGATACCTTTTTGAAAGACAGTGATTTACAGGTGAAAAACACCCTTACAGAAGTGTATGATATAAAAAACAAGAAAATTATATTCCGCAAAGAAATTTTAAAGTGATTTTTTGAGGGGGTGGAGGTTGAGGCTTCCTGAGCGGAGTCGAAGGAAGCCAGTGTCTGCGATTTTGTGAGAGGGATGTACATTTCGCCTGACGCAAAACTCTTATTATGTATTTATTTTTATCTTAAACAATTCGGTAGCATTTCTACAAAAGGCAAACATTTATCGTAGTTCAATTCATAGAAATTTATTCCGAGATTAATTGCTTCGTAATATTCTTGTTGATTATTTTTATAGTATTCTTCGGACGGGATTTTCCAAAAAGATTTGCCCAATTTTTCAGCAATAAACCATTTTTCTAACAAACGAGCAGTTCTGCCGTTTCCGTCACGAAAGGGATGGATATGCACAAAACGCAAATGAATCAGAGAGGCAAAATAAAAGACTTCGATTTTGTCTAACTTTTTGTTTAACAACTCATTCAGTTCTTCGAAAAAAAACTTCATTTGTTCTGCAACAAATTCTGGTTCAACAGCCAAGTAAGTAATTCCTGATTTCCCGAAAACGCCAACAGCTTCAATTCTGTATTTTCCTTGTTTGCTTTTTATTAAAAGAGGTTTGGAAAGAATTTCGTGTGATTTTAGCAGATTTTTTTCAATTAATGTATTCGTTTGTGCAAATTCGTATGCTTTTATAAGTTGTTCAATTTCTTCGACTTCTTTACCATCCTTAAACTTCTCTTTACTTAATTCATAATTCATATATGAATTCAAATCGATGCTGTTTCCTTCTATGTTTGAAGAATATACGGCTGATGCTTTGGTTAGATATTCAAAATTATTTTTTTCTTCTGAAAAATCAAAATTCTGAATCAAATCACGAATTTTATTCTCATTGTTTTCAAAATACTCTTTAAAATATTTTTTGTCTGTAATTTTCATTTTCACGTAATAGTTATTCTTCAAAAATACTCATAAAAAACGAAAATTCCATCTCAATTTTTCGTATTTAAAATATCGTTTAACGTTGAGGCTTTGCAGTCGGATGAAAACTTTTATCCACAAAAACTACAACTTAAAATTAATAATAAAACTTCGTACAAAAAACTAAAAATATAGATTATTGCGAATGCCGCATTTCACTATTAACACATTTGTTTTTTGGCTGCTTGCAAGGTGTTACGCAGCAATGTAACAATTGTCATTGGTCCCACGCCACCGGGAACGGGCGTAATATAACTGCATTTAGGAGCAACCTCATCAAATTTCACATCTCCCTTTAAACGCCAACCCGATTTTGTTTCGTTAGTCGGCACGCGTGTTGTTCCCACATCAATTACCACCGCACCTTCTTTAACCATATTTGCAGTAACAAATTCAGGTGAGCCAAGTGCTGCAATAATAATATCGGCACGTTTACATTCTTCGGCAAGATTTTTTGTGCGACTATGACATATCGTAACGGTGCAATCACCCGGATATCCTTTTTGTGCCAACAACACAC
>JAAYRN010000230.1 GCA_012518765.1 Bacteroidales bacterium | reverse complement strand
TACAAACGGGCAAGACACGATTATGGTAGTAAGTAAAGCTTATATCGCCATGATGGACATATTGGTAAACAACAATTGGGAACGTCCCATTTATTACGTTTCTACAACTGGCGAAGAATCTTTCTTTGGATTAAGCAAATATTTCCAAGTAGAAGGATTGGCTTACCGATTAGTCCCCATTGAAGCAAATCCCTACGAGCAAAGAGGACTTATTGGAAGAGTGAATAGCGATGTATTGTATAACAACGTAATGAATAAATTCGATTTTTCGGAATACGCCGATCCAAGTGTTTATTTAAGCGAAGATTACACGCGTAGCGTAAATAATGTAAAAATATTTATGTTCCGTTTGGTCGAAACTCTATTGGCTGAGGATAATCAAAAAAGAGCAGAAAAAGTATTGGAAAAATACCACTCTTGGTTTCCTCAAAACACTGTTCCTTACGATTTCCCCGACTTGTATATATTCGAAAATTATTTTAAGTTTGACAGCAAAAATCTAAAAGCCTCTGGTATAAAATATTTTAGTAATTATGTAGACCAATTAAATGAAGAAACAACTTATTACTTAAAATTTAGAGGAAAACACGCAGACATAGTAAGAGGTTATTTAGACAGAAATCGCCAGATACTGAATCAGATAACACATAACTCTGATTTATTTGCAAGTCAACATCCTGAGTTAGAAAAAGAATTTAAGGAATTGAGTCAAAAAGCCTCAATGTACTTACAACATTAAGAAAAACTATAAAAACAAAATAAGAGTGTTTTGATAAACACTCTTATTTTTATTCATCTTCGTAAAACATCAACTGAGGATTATAAATAGTATATTTACTCAAAGATTCGTCCGATTCAAATTTTTTACCCATATAAATAGAACCGTCTGATTTGGTTTGTTTTATTTGAGTATTAGAGTAAATCATTTTTTTTTCAACATCCCAAATCAGGTGTTCGGTCTCTATAATTTCACCTGTTTGAAAATTGGTAATTACTACGTTGTTTTTGGCTTCCATAATTTTATCGTCTTCGTGGTTAATGCCATACAAAGCTGATAATTTTGATATTTTCTGTTGACTTTCATCGTAAGTAATCACTTCTACTCCTTCTGGACATTCTTGATACGATTTTGTGGGCGTACGGTAGGTATGCAATAAGGGAGTTTTAAATTCGTGTGTAACTTTTCCTCCTTGACTGATATATAAGTGAAGATTTTTTGATATTTCGTCGGGAGCTGTTTGGTCTTTAAACAATTGGTTTACAACGGATATATCGTTTTTACATCCACTAAAAAAAACGATAGTTAGCATAATAGTAACTATCGTTTTTATATGTTTTACAAGCGTGCTCATGTGTTGAATTTATCGAACAGTTGTGGTTTCTCCTATCCAGCATTCAACGCGGTACGATTGCCCTTTTTGTAACCCTAATTGAAAATAAGTCTCAATTTTTGGGAAATACTTTGCTACATTACTCAGTTTTGCTTGTGCTTCTTTGTATATTTTTTGTTTTATTTCATCGTCCTGTGCAGCTGTCATATTCATGGCTCTACTGTATTTATCAGCCGATGCCCAATATACAGCTGTGGGCAATTCGAGAGAAGAGCAAACACCTGCCGAAGCATAATATAAATCTCCTATGAGGACATAAGCATTAGCTTCGTTGGGATTTAATTTTAATATGTTGTGTGCTATTTCGCGAGCAGCACTGTATTGTCCTAAATGCTTATGACTTTCAGCCATAATATAATATGCTCTAATTTTGTCCGATTCTTTTTCGTATAAATCAATAGCCTCTTTACAGTAATTAATAGCATCTTGATAAGTATTGCGTATATAAAAACAAATATTAGCCATTGCAAAAGCGGTTCTTGCGGTTGGTTTTATTTTGTGTAATTCCTCAACAGCGGTTCTATATACGTCATTATCAATACATTTTTCTTTGCCAAAGAATTTTAAAATTTGGTTCAAGATACGTTCATCCTTATTGGTTTCTATTTTTTTTCCATAAATTGCAACTAAGTCTTCACATTTTGCATATTTTGAGAAACGCAATTCCATGTTTTTTTCAACTCGCTGATACATGGCAAATACGTTGGCACTTCGTGCTGAATCTCTGCTATAGTCTTCGTACAACACATCATATTCATCTTGGGATACAAGCTCGTTTTCTAATTTTTCTTGTAAGTCATAAATTTTACGCATTGATTTTTCGAAGGCTATTTCGCTTTCGTCTAATTTTTCATCTAATACTTCTGTAATTTTATCGTAAGCATCTATCATGACTTCGGAGGTAAGTCCTTTGTTGTTCATGTAGCGTTCGGCTGTGATAAAAAACACATCTAATACTTGAGGTGGCATATTTTTACCTCCCAAGTCAAAAGCTTTATTGAAGGTTTCATAGGCGTTTTCCCATTCATAGGCTTTGTATCTCATTAGGTTAACGGCAGTATGTCCTAAGGCATACGATTCTTCTGATGGGTAACACTTGATATACAATTCATACATATCAAATATATTTTGAATGTATGTGGCTTTAAGTGCTGAATCTTTTTCGTTTTTAATTAGGTTGTCAAGGATGAGTGGACCATTTAAAAAAACGTTTTTAGATGACATGGGACAATTATCCAATACCCATTTCCAATTGGGGTAAGCCTCTTTATAGTTTTTTTGCCTATACGATTCCCTGTATAAAGAAATTTTTGTGATACAGCTTACACTATCTTCTCCATACTTAGGACCTTCCCATTGTGCCGTAGCGGTAAAGGTCAATGCTACGATTGTTGTTGTTAATAAAATTTTAATCTTTTTTCCCATTTCTTTTTATTTTTAAAATGATTTATTAGTCCAATTTTCTTCTTTGATACCAGCGTTCATGTAAGGCTATACTAAACGTGGTTAAAAAATAAGTTTCTTGCAGTAAATTATTTGTCAATGTTCCCCATTGTCCGTATTCAAAACACACATTAAATCGTGTTTTGGTTTTTTTCATAGGAAACGATAATCCGACATTCAGTCCAAGTTTATCTATTTGAGTTTCATTCAAATACAACGAAGTAAGTTCATAATATACTCCTAAACTATATTTTATTTTTGCAACGTATTTAGTTGCCGTTGGGTTCGGAACGATGCTTCCTCCTAAGGCGTATTTATAAGAATCTTTCAAGGTGTCGCTGATGTTTCCTATTTGAAAACGACTCCAATTGCTCCAAGTAAAATCAAAACCCACAAAATATTTTGCATCAGACCACGAAATACCTACTCCTATGATTTGAGGAAGATTGACAAGTGTTTTTTTGTTTTCGTACCAAAATAAAGTATCAATCATGGATTCGCCCGATGTGGTATTAATATAATTATGTTGAATATTAGATTGCTTAGCAAATACAGTGGGTATGGATGGTGTATAGGTAATTCCCATTCCTAAGCGATGTTTTTTTATGGGAATAAAATATTGTGTTCCAAAAGAAAACAAAGCTCCGTTGATGGTTGTATGGTTGTTTTTATTGTAGTTTAAATATAGTTCATCGGAAAAATTCACAATTTGGTTTTTGGTATAGTTTCCAAATAAATAAGAAGCATTAAATCCTATCGAAAGTTCTTTGTAAATACGAACTGCATTGCCTAAATAAAACTGATACAAGCCGCCTGTTCCCGTATGATTTTTAGAAACATGGATTGTATCTTGCCAAGCTAACAATTCTTCTAAATTATAATTCACAAAACTATATGGCTGAAAACCAAATACTGTACTCCAACGAGATACTATGGAAACGCCCAATGCTAAATAGTCAAACGACATGGTTCCTCCTGTTTGTTTGATTGTATTTTCTTCTAAAGCATGGTATTTATAGGAAAATGCCGCATCGACCAAAGAGGATAAGGAATCGAAGGCTGCATAGGATGCGGGATTGAGAAAATTAATAGCTGTTTCTTGTTTGTGTGCATAAGAAACTCCACCCATGGATGTGTTTGCATGAGAGTTGCGTAAATTCAACTCGCCCAAACCAAAACGAGAATAAGGAGAACTCAAGTGGTTTTGTGCTTGTAGCTGCCCTATCAAACCCAATACGATAATCAGGCATATTTTTATATTAGCTATTCCTCTCATTGTTGTTATATGTAAGTATTGCGGATAAACCTAAGGTAACCAAATTAGGTTGTAAAATAATTTTATGTTGAAATTTATCTTCAAACATAGGGCTGTCTCCTCCTGTTACTAAAACTTTTAGAAACTTATATTTATTTTCATATTGGTTTATCACTCCGTTAGCTTCTTGTATAATACCGTTATTAACGCCAATATGTATAGATTCTTGTGTCGTTTTTCCTATTATTCCCTCTATGGTTTGAGATTTTAAATGGGGTAGCTTTTTAGTAAAAGCATGTAAAGCCTTATAACGCATCTGTAAACCGGGCGAAATACTCCCTCCTTTGTATTCACCTTTTTGATTGATAAAATCATAGGTAATGCAACTTCCCATTTGAACAACCAAACAGTCGGATTTAGGATATAATTGATGAGCGGCTACAACACACGCCAACCTATCGGTTCCCAAAGTTTTGGGAGTTTCATACTGATTAGCAATAGGAAGAAATGTTTTGTGTGATACTTTTATAAAAAAACACTTAGCCTTTAAGTAATTTTCTAACTCCCTGTCTGCGGTCAAAACACTTGACATAATTACTCGCTGGAAACTGTATTCTTTTTCTAATTCTTGTATTTCGTTTATTGAAAAATCAACATACTGATGTGTGAAAAAAATATTTCCATTTCTTTCAAGAGCTATTTTTTTATATGTATTTCCAAAATCAATAATTAAATTATTCAAAACGATATTTTCTAAATAATTAACATGGCATCACCGTATGTAAGGAATCTGTATTTTTCTTCTATGGCTTCTTTATAAGCTTTCATCACTAAGTCGTATCCGCCAAAAGCACAAACCAACATCAACATACAAGATTGTGAGGGATGAAAATTGGTTATCAATGCATCGACCGATTTGAATTCATAAGGGGGAAAAATAAATTTATTAGTCCATCCCCTGTATGATTTTATCATACCCGAAATATAAACCGATGATTCTAATGCCTTGAGGCTTGTAGTGCCTACAGCACATATTTTTCTGTTATTTTGCTTGGCTTGATTGATTATTTCGGCTGCTTTTTCTTCAATTTCCATTTCTTCGGAATCTGCCTTATGTTTTGCTAAATCCTCAACATCAATTTCTTTGAAATTTCCAATTCCTGCATGTAGGGTTATTTCTGAAAAAGCTATGCCTTTTAGCTCTATTTTTTTTATCATTTCTCTGCTCAAATGAAACCCTGCTGCTGGAGCCACAACCGCACCTTCGTGTTTGGCATAAATGGTTTGATAATATTCACTATCCTCATCCATTACTTCCCGTAGTTTTTGTATGGTTTCGGGTATGGGCATGTGTCCTATCGAAAATAATTTTTGCTTAAATTCATCATAGGTTCCATCAAACAAAAACCGCAGGGTTCTGCCTCTTGATGTCGTATTATCGATAACCTCAGCTATTAAATTGCCGTTGTCAAAATATATTTTATTGCCAATTCGTATTTTTCGAGCAGGGTCGACTAACACATCCCACAACTTGCTATCCTTATCTAATTCTCTTAGTAAAAAAACATTAATTACTGCCTTGGTTTTTTCCTTTTCTCCTTCTAACATGGCAGGAAACACCTTTGTATTGTTTAATACAAACACATCGTCTTCGTCAAAATAATCTAAAACGTCTTCTACTTTTTTATGTTCTATGGTTTTCTTTTCACGGTCTAAAACCAACAATCGAGCCTCATCTCGCTCTTCGTGAGGATGTACGGCTATGAGATCTTGGGGTAAAAAATATTTAAATTGCGATAATTTCATATTCTTCGTATATATAAATTATTTAGTATCATACAATATGACTGCCTGTCATATAAGCTGTAAAGATAGTAAAATTTTCAATACCTAACGTTGTATTTTTTCTATTATTTTAAAATAACGAATAAATGTGTTTTTTATGATGTGCTTGCTTGTAAAACATGTTTTTTCTCTAAAAAAACACACGTTTAATTTAGGAATATAAAACCTAAAATTCACTAAAAACATTTCCAAAAACCGTATATTATATTGATATAATGCATAACTTTGCAAAAAATTACAGTTGTATGTAAATTACTATAAACAATAGTTTGTAAACACTTTTAAATATAATTGATTATGAGAAAAAATCTATTTTTAACGCTGCTTATTACCTTTTTATGTTGGCATACCTACTCCCAACAAGATTCTTCGTTTTTACACGAGTTACAAATTCCTCAAAAAAACAATTCAACTAAATTGTTGGACAGTATG
>JAAYRN010000229.1 GCA_012518765.1 Bacteroidales bacterium | reverse complement strand
TATATAAAAATAAATTAGAAATATAAAAAAACAAGAATCATGAAACATACAATCACCATATTACTTATAGCTTTCACAACGAGTATTTTTGCTCAAGATGCAAACAGATTTGTCTTTCCAATTTCTTCAGAAACTAAATACAAATCCTTTGTTTCTTATTTGATATTAAGATCTGGTCTTCGATCTTCTGCAAAAATTACATATAACGAAAAAGTAATTACTCACAATAAAACAACTGAAAATGAATGTCTTTTGTTGTTCGATAGTAGAAGCTGTCAACATCCCAAATTTAATTTATTAAAAAAACAAGACTCCATACAATATATTTCGGATGGTTATGTATTGTATACTGTTTTACACAAAACTAAAGAGATAATTATTCAGGACAGTGTTTTAGAAAAAGGATTAGCACTGATGAGAGAAAACCCACTTGCCGATTTTTACACAAGGAGTATTTTTATTGATATCAATTACAGAAAAAAACCAAAGGTTTCCATGTTTTCAAACAACGAATTTGTAGTGATAAATTATCCAAGAAAACAGACCATACGTCACCGAGGAGGTACCTATTCCTATAAATTTCGTGCATGCGATTTTGCGTTGTCGGAGCAAAATTGTTGGTTGGAAAATGAAAACAATATAGCCGATTTATACGCTGCTAAGTTGATTTCCTTAGAAGATGAAAATAAATTTAATTTCTCCGAAAAAGATTTTGATGTAAGCCAATGGTTGGATACCTATATCGTCATAGACAAACGTACCCAACAGGCAAAGAGATAAATACAAATTATGAATATAAAAAATATAAAGATGAAAAAAAATAAAAATATCGTAGCTGTCATTTTTGTAGTAGCTATAGGAGCATGTGTTTTTTACGCATGTGCTGAACACAAATTATCGCGTATACCCAAGGAGGTTTTTCTTCCTATGGAATCTGATTACCAAGCCAAGGTTAGAACCGCATTGGATTCTGCGGGTGTTTTTGTAGACCCAAATTATCCTATCTTGCTAACCGATAAACCCCCTTTTGAAAAGGCAATATATAGAGACAGTAGAGAGTTTAATATGTTGATGTTAGATGTTTTTGCTACGCTTGATGGTCAATATTGGATGCAACGTTGGCTATTAGAGTCATCGTCCGAAAAAATGTCAAACAAGGAAGGAGAGAGGGCATTTATGATTATCGGTTGCGATAAAGAATATATATATTCGGGGCTTGTTAGAGAAAAAGATGATAAGTTTTACACTAAGTACAACCCTGAGATAAAAGACCGTGAGGCTGTGTATACCACTATAAAAACCCGTAATATGAATACATTTTATTATTGGATTATACGAGAAATGAATAAAGGTTCTGTTATATCCATTACAGGCACATCCAAGGTGTATCTTGCCAAGTCGTTCAACGAGACTTTGTAAAATTAAATTTTACCATTTAATTCATAATAAAAACAGAGTAATCACGATTTTGATTGCTCTGTTTTTGCTTACTTGCATAAAAAAAAGGCTACGCCCATAAATTTATATTATCTTTGCATATTGTATTTTAATCGTCAATATTTTGAGTCATGAATAAGCGTAAGCAAACAGCAAAAACGAAAAAAAATAATTTAAAAAACACTGAAAATCAACCTATAGAAACACCTTTAGCGGAAAAAAAATCCTTTCGTCATTGGTTTTACTACATAGGTATATTTTTATTTACCTTTTTCTTGTATAGTAACACCTTTCAACACCAGTGGGCATTGGACGATAGCGTTGTTTTTAAGGACAATATCTATATCAAACAAGGTGTAAAAGGTTATGCCGATATACTGTCAACGCATTCCATGGCTGGGATTAAATTAAAACCCGAAGCCTATCAATACCGTCCTTTGAGTTTGTTGATGTTTGCTACCGAATGGCAAATTTCGCCCGACAATGCAAGTTTATACCACATTATCAATGTACTATGGTATGCGTTGACCTGTGTGTTGTTGTTTGTTGTTTTACAGCAATTGTTTAAACAGAAATCAAAAATACTTTCGCTGATTATTACTATTTTGTATGCGGCTCATCCCATGCACACCGAAGTAGTAGCCAATATCAAAGGACGAGATGAAATTATTTTTTTGTTTTTTATATTATCTACCCTTTGGTTTACAATGCAATATATTGATAAACAGAAAAAAACCTACCTAATAGGTGTTTTTATTTCGTTTTTATTAGCCATGTTTTCCAAAGAGAGTGCCATTACCTTTTTGGTAGGAGTACCGCTGACCATGTATTTTTTTCGAAAAGCCACACGCAAGGATTACATAAGCGTTGTGTCGGCGATTGTGTTGCCCATAATCATATATTTAATCGTACGCTGGGTGGTGCTAATTGATTTTCCGACATCTAATGTAAGCCTTATGCAAAATTATTTTTCAGAAGAAACCTTGCTTACACGCTGGGCTTGTGCCATTATGTTATTGGGTAAATACTTGTTTTTGACTATCATACCTTATCAGCAAGTTTGCGATTATTCCTACAATCAATTGCCCGTAGTGGGTTTTGATAACTTGAAAACCATAGCTTCACTTTTTGTGTACGTAGGTTTATTAGTATATGCTTTCAAGGGTTTTCGCAAGAAAAATGTATTGGCTTACAGTATTTTCTTTTTTGTGGTAAGCATAAGTGTGTACAGCAATTTGGTTTATTTGATAGGAGCTTCATTTGCCGATAGGTTTTTATTTGTTCCATCTTTAGCCTACAGCATAGCACTTGGTTATGTATTGTTTTCCTATGCCGAAAACAAAGAAACAGAGACACTTACAGAAAATCGTAACAAAAGACCTCTTATTGCTGCCGCCATATTTGGCGTTGTTTTATTATTTTTTACCGTAAAAACCTATACGCGTTCAGCCGAATGGGAAAATAATTTTACTTTATACGGATCCGATATAAAAAAATCGCCCAACAGCGCTCGTTTAAATTTCTTTTGGGGCGAAGCCTTGAGGGATAAAGCTATAGAGTACCAAGAGAAAAATAAAGGAAGCGAGTTTTCAACTCCTACCGAAATGGAAACCAATAATTTAAAATACAGAGCCTATTTGATGAATTCCATTTTGGCTTTTCAAAAAGGGATTAGTATCTACCCGCGACATGCCAATGCTTACGAGCGTTTAGGCTACGTTTATTATTCGTTATCCCCTTATTATACTAGAGAAAACTTTTTAGATTCATCCGAAAAATACTACGCTCAGGCTTTGAGTTTAAATCCAAACTCTTTGATTGTCAATTATAATATTGCCGAGGCTTATTATTTCAAAGGCGACTATGAAAACTCCAAAAACCATTATTATAAAGTAGTTAGCAACGATCCCACCGATTACGAAGCACATTTTAAATTAGGTGCTACCTATGCCATGTTGGGAAAAATGGATTCGGCATGGATGTATTTCAATACCTATATGCAACATTACCCTAACGATGTCATTTCCTGTTATAATAATTTAGCCATAGGCTACGCACGCAAACACCACTTAGATTCCGCTATTGTAATGTGTGATAAAACCTTAGAAATTGACCCCGCTAATACCAACGCCTTTCAAATGAAAATACAAATGCTTTCTTATCAACAACGATTCGATGAAGCCCTGATAGCTACCGATGCCTTGATTAATATAAATCCATATATATCAACAGGATATGCGGAAAAAGCAAATGTATTTCAACAAATGAATAACATGGATTCTGCTAATTTCTATTACGATTTAGCTAAGAGTAAAAATATTCAACCTTAAAAATACGTTAGAAAATCAATCAAAAAAAATAAATATTTAAAATACATGAAAAGTAAATTTTATCTAATAATTAGCTGTGTGATTGTATTATTAACAGCTTGTAATCAGAAAGAAAAAAATATGTTAACATCAGGAATTAATAAGTCGTATTTAGACGAAAGTGTAAAACCTCAGCAAGATTTTTATCAATACGCATGCGGAGGATGGATGAAATTACATCCTTTAACGGGCGAATATGCTCGCTACGGTAGTTTTGATAAATTAGGCGAAGACAATCAAGAAAAACTCAAAGATTTGATTGTAAATATAGCCAATAAATCCCAAAAAGCAGAATCTATTCCTCAGAAAATAGGCGATTTATATAATTTGGGCATGGATAGCCTGCTGTTGGAAAAACAAGGAGCAGAACCCATTCAAGAAGAATTAAAGTCGATTAATAATCTAAAATCCCTACAAGGATTAACTGAAAAATTAATTGAATTACATCAGTACGGAACTTCCGCATTTTTTGGCATTATTGCAAGAGCTAATCCGCAAAACAGTGCTATGAGTATAGCATGGGCGTGGCAGTCGGGATTGGGAATAGGCGATCGCGATTATTATGTAGAAAAAGAGACCCAAGCCATACGTGATCAATACGTTGTATTATTAACAAACATGTTGAAACTTTCAGGCTACAATCAAATTGCCGATTTAGAAGGGAAAGAAGAAGAAATGGCAAAAGCAGTTTTAGCTTTAGAAACCAAAATGGCAGAAATGTTTATGAATAAAATCGATTTGCGAGACCCTTATAAAACTCATAACCACGTGTCTATAGAAGAATTTCAACAAATGATACCCGCTATCGATGTAAAACAATATTTACAAGCTATGGAAATTTCCCACATTGATAGCATCAACGTAGGTCAACCAACTTATATAAAAGGATTGCAACAGATTCTTACAAATACCGATATAAATACCATAAAGGCTTATTTATCATTACAATATATAATCAATGCAGCCTCTTATTTAAGTGAAGAATTTGTGGCTGCCAATTTTGAGTTTTACGGAAAAACCCTATCGGGAAGAACCGAAATTAGACCTCGTTGGAAACGTGTAGTTTCTACCGTAAACGGATGTTTGGGCGAAGCCGTAGGACAAATGTATGTAGAAAAATACTTCCCTCCTGAAGCCAAAGAAAGAATGTTGAAATTAGTTGAAAATCTGGAAGTTTCACTTGCTGAACGCATAGATCAAAATTCATGGATGACCGATGAAACCAAAGTAAAAGCTAAGGATAAATTAAGTTCCATGATAGTAAAAATTGGCTATCCCGACACATGGAGAGATTATTCGGGATTGCACATAAAAAAAGACAGCTATTATGCAAATATCAAGCGTGCTAATCGCTTTGAAAAGGAGTATCAATTGCGAAAAATCGGAAAAGCTGTGGATAAAAACCTATGGTTGATGACCCCACAAACCGTAAACGCTTATTACAATCCTACAACCAACGAAATCTGTTTTCCAGCAGCTATCCTACAACCTCCCTTCTTCGACATGAATGCCGATGACGCTGTAAACTACGGTGCAATAGGTGTGGTTATTGGACATGAAATGACACATGGATTTGATGATAGGGGACGTAATTATGATAAAAATGGAAATTTAAGCGATTGGTGGACGGAAACGGATAGCAAAAATTTCAATGCTCGTACACAGGTTTTGGTCAATCATTTTAATAAGATAGAAGTATTCCCCGGAACGTTTGCCAACGGCGAATTTACCTTAGGTGAAAATATAGCCGACAACGGAGGCTTGAACGTGTCCTATGTAGCTTTGCAAAAAGCTAAAAATCAAGGAAATATACAAGAGAAAATGGATGGATTTACCGCCGAACAACGATTTTTTATTGCTTATGCAGGTGTTTGGGCAGGCAATATCCGCGATGAAGAAATTTTAAGACGCACCAAAGAAGACCCTCATTCCTTGGGCGAATGGAG
>JAAYRN010000228.1 GCA_012518765.1 Bacteroidales bacterium | reverse complement strand
TAAAAGCGTTTCGGCTACGCTCAACGCCCAAGACAGTTCATTGAACAAAAACAACATTGCTCATTGAGCGGAGTCGAAATGAGCAACAACACTATAAAGAACTTTAACTCAAAAAAATCTTATTGCATAATCTGAATGATTAATGGGTTTACTAAGCATAACCGAAGTAAACAAAAGCATAAACAAGAGCGTTTCGGCTACGCTCAACGCTCGGTATTTTTAAATATTCAAAATAAAAAAAAGGAGAATTGAATATCTTCGTATTAACTTTGTCAGCAAAAAGCCACCTAACCACTACTCCCCCTCCACACCATCCAAAATTACAATATAATAGTTTTAAGAAAATATTTTTCCCAATAATAAAAATTGTATTAAAAAAAGATATACTTTTATAAAAGAATTTTCAGAGTTTGTAAATGGATGCTACAATTTTCAAGAAAAAACAAAAAGTATCTTTAGACACACTCATAGATAAATTATAGGACATCTACGAATGCAGTACAAATTTTGACAAGAAGGTATTGTAAACTTGATAAATTATTATAATTTTGTGGAAGTAGACAAAAATAAATTACCAAAGAAAAATATGGCAAAAATCACAGTAAAAGACACAGAAATAACCATAATTTCAATAGAAGAACGAGATTATATCTCTTTGACTGATATGGTAAAGGGGATTGAAAATGGACTTAGCCTCATTGAAAAATGGCTTAGAAACAAAAACACCATAGAGTTTATAGGAATGTGGGAAGAAATGTATAATCCAGATTTTAATTCCCCCGAATTCGAGGGAATTAAAAATTCAGCAGGATTAAATCGTTTTATTTTGTCCGTAAAGCAATGGATAAAAAAAACAAACTCTATCGGAATAATTGCAAAAGCAGGTCGCTACGGTGGAACTTATGCTCATAAAGATATTGCTTTTGAATTTGCCTCGTGGGTTTCACCTCAATTCAAATTGTATTTATTAAAAGAATTTCAACGGCTCAAAGAAGATGAACAAAAAACATTAGGCTGGAGTGCAAAACGAGAACTTACCAAAATCAATTATCATATTCACACTTCTGCCGTAAGCCAACATCTCATACCAAAAGAAATCTCAAAAGCACAAATAAACTTCATTTATGCCAGCGAAGCTGATGTTTTGAATGTGGCATTATTTGGAATGACAGCCAAAGAATGGCGTGAGGCAAATCCGAGCTTAAAAGGTAACATTCGAGATTATGCTACAATTAACGAATTAATATGTCTTGCAAATATGGAAAATTTGAATGCAGTATTTATCAATGAAGGACTTTCGCAATCGAATAGATTGATAAAATTAAATCAAATTGCGATTCAGCAAATGAATATATTACAGGATGTTAAGCATAAAAAATTATTGAAACAGATTAACAGAACAATATAAAGGGTAGCATACAACACTACGCCAAAGACATCGAAGATTTATAGAAATGAAAACTATAATAAAATCACACACAACCCAGCATGGGTCGCAGACAATGGCATTCTTCGACTTTGCTCAGGAAGTCTTCCCCCCTCACAATCAATTTCTAAAAAACATTTTCACGAAAAGTAAAAATAGCATAAAAAAACATATAAGTAAAAACAGCAAACAGAAAGTTTATTAATGAGTTTACTGAGCGTAGCCGAAGTAAACAAAAGCATAAATAAAAGCGTTTCGGCTACGCTCAACGCTCGGTATTTCGAAATATTCAAAATAAAAAAAAGGAGAATTGAATATCTTCGTATTAACTTTGTCAGCAAAAAGCCACCTAACCACTACCCCTCCTCCACACCATCCAAAATTACAATATAATAGTTAAAAAAAATAATTTTCAACCATTAAAAATAGCATAAAAAATATGTATACTTTTGCAAAAGAGCTTTAGAAATTGTAATGGGTGCTACTATTATTAGAAAAAGACAATAATTGCAATGGGAATCAATTATATATATAAAATAAAGATAACCTTTAGTACATCTAAATATAATTTATGGCTCATTGCAGGGAAAAATAAAGTTCATTTTGGTTCGTAATTGAGCCATATTTCATGAATTGATGAGCTAAATATAAATTAAGTATATCGGATATGAAACAAGTCCACATTTTAAATTTCATGCAAGCCCATCCCAACTGTTCATCAGGTGAGATTCATAAAGAATTTGCAACTACGATGAGTTATGCTACGGTTAAACGAATTTTAACTCAACTATTAGCAGATAAATATATAATCGCTGAAGGAAAAGGGAAAGGAACAAAATACTTTATTTCACCCTCTTATAAGTTATTATATCCCATTGACATAGAAAGTTATTACCAAAATGAAATTGATGAAAGAAAGATTAAAAAAGATTTCAATTTCGGCATTTTTAGTTTGTTGGACAAAAATGAAATACTAAACCCTACAGAAATCTTAAAGCTGACAGATTTACAACAAAAATATAGAGAAAAAATCTCTCAATTATCAGATTTTGAATATAAAAAAGAATTAGAACGGCTTGCCATTGATTTAAGTTGGAAGTCATCTCAAATTGAAGGCAATACCTACTCTCTTCTTGAAACAGAAAGATTACTTAAAGAAAAGGAAACAGCGGCAGGAAAAACTAAAGAAGAAGCTATTATGCTTCTGAATCACAAAGAAGCTATTGATTTTATAGTAGAAAATCTGGATTATTTAATCCCGTTGACTATTTCAAAAATTGAAGATATTCACAGTTTACTTATCAAGGATTTAGCAATCGATAAAAACCTAAGAAAACAAAGAGTGGGTATTTCTGGAACTAATTATTGCCCATTAGACAATGAATTTCAAATACGTGAAGCATTAGAATCGACTTGCCATTTAGTGAATAGTAAGGAAAATATTTTTGAAAAATCATTGTTAATTTTATTGTTGATCTCATACATTCAACCATTTATAGACGGGAATAAAAGAACAGCCCGAATTGTAAGTAATGCAATTTTAATGAATTACAAACATTGTCCGCTTTCCTTTAGAACCGTTGACTCGGTAGATTACAAAAAAATCATGTTGTTATTTTACGAACAAAATAACATTTCAAGATTTAAGGAGATGTTTATTAACCAATTTGAATTTGCAGTAAAGACGTATTTTTAAAACTATGAAAATAATATGTTAAAAATATCTATTGCATAATCTGGATGATTAATGGGTTTACTGAGCATAGTCGAAGTAAACAAAAGCATAAACAAAAG
>JAAYRN010000227.1 GCA_012518765.1 Bacteroidales bacterium | reverse complement strand
AATGTGATACAATACACTGATAATAAACAGTTTTTACTCATAAATTCCTAATGGTGTCCATTAGAAAATTATGATGACAAAAATAATCAAAAAAAACATGTTAGGCTAATGGACAATTTGGGATTATATTGCAACAAAATTAGGTCGTTGTTTAAACAAGGGGAGTAGTCGGTATGAATTTATCAATAATTTGATAAGCAACGTCTAAGGCTTTGTAGCCGTCGTACACTGAAACCTCGCAGGGGGTATTGTTTACGATACTATCTATAAATAGACGAAGTTCCATTTCAATGGCGTTTATGTTTGTTTTTTGGGGAGTATCTATAAAAATACGTTTTTTCCCTCTTTTTTCACCTAAATCTATAATTAAAGGAAGTAGGTCAGAATCGTCTTCGGGGGTATAATCACGAATACGCATAATATTGGTTTGTTTTTCAAGAAAATCGACAGTGATGTAGGCGTTTTTTTGAAAGATACGTGTTCTTCGCATATTTTTCATAGAAATACGGCTTGCGGTTAAGTTAGCGGTACAGCCATTTTCAAACTCAATACGAGCGTTGGCAATGTCGGGAGTATCGCTTACAATAGCTACACCACTGGCGCTTATGTGTTTTATAGGTGAATCGACTATGTGAAGAACGATATCAATATCGTGTATCATTAAATCTAATACAACCGACACGTCGGTACCGCGTGGATTGAAACCAGCCAAGCGATGACTTTCGATAAACATAGGATTATTAATAAAGTTTTTAGCCCCTAAAAAAGCGTCGTTGAAACGCTCCACATGTCCTATTTGTACTTTTAAATGATTTTGTTCGGAGTAGTCAAGTATTTCTTTGGCTTCTGATAAACTGGCTGTTATCGGCTTTTCAATAAAAACATGCTTGTTGGCTTTTAATGCTTTCATAGCTACTTGGTGATGCGATAAAGTTGGAGTAACTATATCGATGGCATCGCATTTTTCGATGAGTTGATGGGCATTTTCAAAGGCTATTATTCCGTATGCATTTGAAATTTCTTTTCTTACCTCGGAATTAGAATCGTAAAAACCTACAATGTCTATGTTTTCAATGTTTTTCAAACATTTAATGTGTATTTTTCCCAAATGACCTGCACCAAAAACACCTATTTTCATGATTTATCTTGTTTTTTTTTTTATTTTTGCAAAAGTAACATTATTTTGAATACAAAGAAATAAAGGGGAATAGATATATGATAGATACTTTAAAAGACAAGGGTTTACGCAAGCAAATGGTAGAAGACTTAAAAAGAAAGGGTGTTGATGATGTACAGATTTTAGAGGCTTTTAATGAAATACCCCGTCATTTTTTTGTTCCTCAATCTTTATACGGACATGCGTATGAGGACACACCCCTTCCTATAGCTTGTAAACAGACTATTTCTCAACCATATACAGTAGCTATGCAAACTCAGTTATTGGAGGTAAGCAAAAATAAACGCATTCTTGAAATAGGCACAGGATCGGGTTATCAAGCTGTGATTTTGAAAAAATTAGGTGCCTATGTGTATACTATTGAACGTCATAAACATATTTACGAGGAAACCAAAAAAATATTTGAAAAACTTTATTTTAACATAGCGGCTAAATATGGAGATGGTTATTTGGGTTGGAATGAGTTTGCTCCTTACGATGGCATAGTGGTTACCTGTGGAGCTCCCGAGGTTCCTCAAAAACTACTATCTCAACTCAAGGTAGGTGGTATTATGGTGGTTCCTGTAGGAGATAACACACAAACTATGACTAAAATAATTCGTGTTTCGGAAGATAAATATGAAACCACCCATCATGGTTCTTTTCGTTTTGTACCTATGGTTGAAAGTTATGAGTGATATTTAAGTAAGATGCTCAATTTCAAGTTGAATGTCTTCAGGTACTCTTTTACCCATATAGGCTAAATAGATTTTAATGAGCGTTATTACGTCTTTTTCGCAGTATTTTTTTATTCGCTCTAACTCTTTATTTTTCCAATAACATTCGCTAACCATACTTCCGTCTATGTCATTTTTGGGTGAATCTATATCGAAAATAGCTGCTAACAAATCGAGGGAAGTGTAGTTTTTATAATCGCCAAAACGCCACAAGTCCATTGTGTCTAAAAAACTTGTTTCCCAAGGTTTTTTGCCTGCAACATCTAAAATAAATGGTATCGAAATGCCATTTACAAGCATGCGTCTACATAGGTAGGGAAAGTCAAATTCTTTGCCGTTGTGAGCACAAAGTCTGTGGTGGCTTTTATGATAATGTTGTTGTAAAAGAGTAGCAAAATCAGAGAGAATTTCTTTTTCGTCATCTCCATAAAAAGATTTGATACGAATTTTGTTTGAATGTATATAAGCAACTGAAATACAAACAATTTTTCCAAATTCAGCATAAATACCAGCTCGTGAGTACAAACTTTCAGGGGTGTCGGTTTCGTTTTTTTGTAGGTAACTTGCTTTTTTATCCCACAAGGCTTGCATTCTGGGTGATAAAGAAGCATAAGAAGGCTGAGCCGAAACGGTTTCAACGTCTAAAAAAAGAATAGATTCTAAAGCAGTAGATTTAATCATAATAAAGTTTTTTTGTGAGTAATATAATTATTCAAAATAAGCTAAAATGGTTTTTTTAGAACGTACAGACTCGCCCATTTCTACATCAACACGTACGTTGAGAGGTAGTATAATGTCTACACGAGAACCCATTTTAATAATACCTATTTCATCACCTTGGTGTACTTCTTCGCCTTCTTTAGCGTAGCAAACCACACGTCTGGCTACCATACCAGCTATTTGTTTAACCATTACTGTTTCACCATTTTTATGCTCAATTAGTGTACAGGAATGTTCGTTTAAATCGGAGGATTTGGGATACCATGCCACCATGTGTTTGCCAGGATAATAATGAACTTTTTTGACCGTTCCTGAAATAGGATAGGAGTTGACATGTACGTTGAAAGGCGACATGAAAATAGATATTTTCATTCGTTTATCGTGGAAAAATTTATCTTCGTCTATTTCTTCCATTACCACTATGGTGCCGTCGGCGGGGCAGTAAATAACGTTGTCGTCTTTGGTGATATGTCTTTTGGGAACACGAAAAAAACGAATAATAAAATAAAAAAAGGCAATCGAAAATCCATACATAATAAATTGTGGTATTTTCGATTCTGTATTAGCCGTTACCAAAGCAGAGGCAACAACCAATATAGCAAAAACACTGACAATGATGCGATAACCTTCTCTGTGTACTCTCATGTAATGATAAATTTTATGTGTATTTGATTAAATGATAATAAATAAATAAAACAAAATAAAAGGAATAGCAAACAACAAAGAATCAAAGCGATCAAGTATTCCTCCGTGTCCCGGCAAAATATATCCTGTATCCTTGACATTAAGTGCTCTTTTAAACATAGATTCTACTAAATCTCCCAATGTTCCTGTAACGATAATGATACTGGCTAAGCCTATCCATTTAAAGGAATTAATAGAATGTAGTTCGCTGATTGAAGGGAAAATATAAATAAAAAAATACGAAATAATTAATGTGGATAAAGCAGAGCCTATAGCTCCTTCCCATGTTTTTTTGGGAGATATACGAGGAGAAAAAGGATGTTTCCCTATCAAACTCCCAATGCAATAAGCCAATGTGTCGTAAGCCCATATTAAAATAAATACGGACAATAACAATATTTTGCCTTTGTTTATCCAAACAAAGTGATTGATTAATGCAAAAGGAATCGCAATAAAAATAATGCCACCTACAGAAGATGCTATATATGCTAAGGCAGATTTTTCTTTTTCTCGAAATAAGGCAATTAAAGAAAACACAGACAGTGAGATTAATAATGCAAAAGGAATTACTTTTTTAGCGGTAGTATGTTCCCACAGGGGAGCATAGCCTATGAGAATATAAACGATAATAGCCACTATATAAAAAGGTATTCCTAAATCTATGTTTTTGATTTTTAATAAATTTTTATATTCGTACAATCCTATGCACGCAAATATAAAAAAGATATTAAACAAAACAAGGGGATTGCTAATAACAGAAAATACAATGACAGCAATAAATAAAACACCTGTGATTGTTCTTATAATTAAATTTTTCATCTCTTGTTGTTATATAATAAAGCTGTGTTTATTTGCAAACGCAAAATTACATTATTTTTTTATTACGTTAATTAAGAATTTCTACCAAATTGCATTAAATAAGTTTTTAAAAAGCTATCAATATCTCCGTCTAAAACAGCCTGAGTATTTGATATTTCCAAATTGGTTCGGGTGTCTTTTACCAATTTGTATGGATGAAGCGTATAACTTCTGATTTGCGAACCCCATTCTATCTTTTTTTTATTGTTTTCTATTTCGCTGATTTTTTCATGTTTTCTTTGCAATTCTTGTTCGTATAAGCGTGATTTTAACATACGCATTGCCTTTTCTTTGTTTTGTAGTTGAGAACGAGTTTCTTGGCACTCAACTATAATACCCGAAGGATGGTGATGTAAACGAACAGCCGTTTCAACTTTGTTTACATTTTGCCCTCCAGGTCCTCCCGAACGGAAGGTATCCCAACTGATTTCGGAGGGATTAATTTCAATGACAATGCTGTCGTCTATCATGGGGTATACAAAAACAGAAGCAAATGATGTATGTCGCTTGTTAGCAGCATCAAAAGGTGAAAGACGCACCAAGCGATGTACTCCCGATTCTCCCTTTAAATTTCCATAAGCATAAGCCCCCTCTATTTCGATAGTAGCCGATTTAATACCTGCAACATCTCCTTCAAGATAATCTAACTCCTTAACCTTGAATTTTTTATTTTCTCCCCAGCGTACATACATGCGTAAAAGCATTTCAGCCCAATCCTGACTTTCAGTGCCTCCTGCCCCTGAATTGATGGTAACCAAAGCACCTAATTTGTCTTCTTCATCGTTCATCATATTTTTAAATTCAAGAGCTTCAACAGCTTCTATAGCTTTATTTAGAATAGATACATATTCTTCTTCCTCCATTTCTTCCGATTCTAAAAATTCAAAAGCAATTTGTGCTTCACTAACCAAATTGTGAGTTTCTTCAAATTGATTAGTCCACGATTTTATAGCTTGTATTTTTTTAAATTCTTTTTCGGCTTGGGAAGGATTATCCCAAAAGTCAGCTTGTTGAGTTTTTTCTTCTAATTGACTGATAGTTTGTAGTTTGTTGTCAATGTCAAAGACACCTCCTTAACTCTATTACGCGTTGATTTAATGATTTTATCGATTCGTTTTGTGTCATTGTTTTGTATGATGTTTTAAAAATTCTTGTATGTCTGCATATTCGTAACCTTTGTTGAGTAGATAACGCACCAACTTTTGTTTTTGTTCATAGCTGTTTGTGATTGTTTGTGTACGCATCCATTTTTCGGCTTGTTTTTCTAAGTTTACTTTATAAGTAGTTGTGTCTAATTTGCTTATAGCTTCTTGAATGTGTTTTTCGTCTACTTGTTTGGCACGTAAAGCGTATATTATTTTTTGTTTTCCCCAGCCTTTTAAACGCATTCTTCCAGAGGCAAATAAAGTAGCGTAGCGTAAATTGTCTATGTATTGAGATTCAGTAAGTTCATTGATGATTTCCAAGGTTTCTTTATCGCTCAATCCCCATAGCTTTAGTTTGTTTTTCACTTCCGATGTACAACGTTCTTGATAAGCACAGTATCGTTTTATTTTTAATAAAACTTCCTCTGTATTAAATTTTTGTGTTTTCATTTTGGATGTGTTTTTACCTTGTTATTTATTCAAAAACAAGGGTATCGTAGCGTACGTTGTATCCTGACCATATTCCAGTTACATTTTCGCCTTTGATGTTAGTTGGGTGAGTTCCAGGTGTGGTAAATGGATTTTGTCCCCCCGATATATCTGATTGCAAGGAAGTCCAATAGTTTTTGGTTTCCACATCAATGGTTGTTGATTTAACATAAACCACATCGCCTTCAAAAAATGTACGGCGATAGTAGTTTTCATATTCTTCCGGCGATAAATTGGCTGTAAACACATTGCTTAAAGGTTGACGAACTAATTCAAAATTAAGAGCTAATCCATTGAAAGTAAGGTCGTCAAATACACCTATAGGCACTTGTGAAAAAGCCATGTCCAAGTCTTTTATTTTGGTAAAAAAACGATAGCAATTAAATTCATCGGCATTGTCGCTGAATAAGATACGAATTGTAGACGAGGTGTCGCTTTCTGTAACTTTATTAAAATACAAACTGTCTATCAAAACAGGAGTAGAGGGAATGTAGGTGGAGGCAGTGTATATTTGATCTTTGGTTCTGACAGTTAAATGGTAGCTGTGTCCAGCCTTTCCTTTGAGTGTAGAACCTACGTATACCTTTCCCAGTAAACCATAAAGATGCTCCGATGAAAAACCAAGTGATAAAACTTCGGTATTCCCTTCATCATCGCTTACTTCAACCAATGCTGTGGTATCAATCGAACGGAGAATAGTTGCCATATCTATTTCGGAATAATAAGACATTGAGCGAGATATAACTACTGTAGCTACTTGGTCAGTTTCAATCCAAGCCTCTATAACCAAAGGATTTTTGTGGTTGGGAACCGTAAGCGAAATAGGTGTTTCACATCCACTTAAAACAAGGGCAAAAAAAACAACAAAAAACGGTATAACTCTAATCATAATGCAGTTAAAATAATACTTTTTAAACGCAAATAATAATTCTTTATTGATATAAACTTCATTTTATTTTTATAAAAAATACTTATTTGACTAATAATCAATCGATTTGTATATTTAGAAAAACATTAAAAAAGAACTGAAAAATAGTTCGTATAAATGTAATAAATGTGTATTTTTGCAGCTTTGAATGAATAAACTGCATAGTTTTCTGTGTTGGTATATGACACTAACATGGGCAAAGCCGTGTGTAAAGTCAATAAAAGCAATAAATATAAGTAGTTTAATATAGTGAATTTCAAGCAAATAACAAAAATATGATAAAGAAAGTTTTAACAGAGAAAATAAATAAAAAAGAGATTGTTGTAGGTGTTGTAGGTTTGGGTTATGTGGGTTTACCTTTGGCAGTCGAAAAAGCCAAAGCTGGTTTTAAAACCATAGGTTTTGATATGCAAGACCACAAAGTAGATAAGGTAAATGCTGGTATAAATTACATAGGTGATGTGGTAGACAGTGATTTATCCGAAATGGTAAAAACCAATATGCTTTCTGCAACCAAAGATTTTAGTTTTATCAAAGAGGTTGATTTTGTAGCTATTTGCGTACCTACACCCTTAGACAAACACCAACAACCCGATATAAGTTATGTGGTAAATTCATCGCGAGACATAGCTAAGTATTTGAGTAAAAACACTATGGTAGTGTTAGAGTCCACTACTTATCCCGGTACTACCGAAGAATTGATAAAACCCATTTTGGAAGAAGGTTCGGGCATGGAGTGTGGAAAAGATTTTTATTTGGGTTTTTCGCCGGAGCGTGTAGATCCAGGTAATTTAGTTTACAAAACAAAAAACACACCCAAAGTAGTGGGAGCCATAGGCAAAGATGCAACAGAAACCATAGCGGCTATGTATAGAGCTGTATTAGAAAGCGATGTACACGTAGTATCAAGTCCTGCTGTTGCCGAAATGGAAAAAATATTAGAAAACACTTACAGAAACATCAATATAGGCATGATAAACGAATTGGCTATATTGTGCAACAAAATGGATATCAATATATGGGAAGTGATAGAAGCTGCAAAAACAAAACCCTACGGATTTACAGCTTTCTATCCCGGACCGGGTTTGGGTGGGCACTGTATTCCCTTAGATCCCTATTATTTGTCGTGGAAAGCCCGAGAATTTGGATTTCATACTTCAATGATAGAATCTTCAATGATGATAAACGACAGAATGCCCGAGTATTGTGTAGAAAGAATTAGTAAAATATTGAATAAAGACAAGAAATCAATTAATGATTCCAATATACTGATATTGGGAGTGGCTTATAAACAAGATATAGACGACTACAGAGAAAGTCCAGCTTTGTATATTATTGATATTCTGAAAGAATACAAAGCAAATATACATTTTTACGATCCTTTTGTTTCCGAATACAAGCACAAAGGAAAAATACATACAGGCGAAAATGAATTAACAGCCGAATTGATAGAAAAAATGGACATTGTAGTTGTAACAGCTGCTCATACTTATGTGGATTACGAATTGGTTCAAAAACATGCAAAGGCTATTTTTGATACAAAAAATGCAATGAAACACATTGAACAAAGAGACAATATTGAATTGCTATAAACTAAACTGAATAATGAACAAAAATATATGTGTAGTAGGTGCTGGTCGATGGGGGCAAAACCACATCAGAACATTGGCACAAATGAATTGTTTGGCAGCAATAGTAGAAGAAAATCAAAACAAAATCAAAGAATTAGCTTCTCTTTATCCGCAGGTTTATTTTTGTAAAAACTTAGAAGAAGCCATAGAAAATCGTTACGATGCTTACGTCGTGGCTACACCAGCCGAAACGCATTATCGCATAGGCAAAGCCTTGCTCCAAAAAGGTTTACATGTGCTTATCGAAAAACCCATGACACTTTATAGCAAAGAGTCGCAGGAACTTGTAGATATAGCAAGCCAAACAGGTTCTACGCTTATGGTGGGGCATGTGTTGATTTTTCATCCCGCTATTCGCAAAATTAAAGAACTGCTTATTGATGGAAAAATTGGGCAGTTGTATTATGTATATTCCACCCGATTAAATTTGGGAACCGTACGTACAGAAGAAAATGTGTTTTGGTCTTTTGCTCCCCACGATGTTTCCATTTTAGATTACTTAATAGGTTCATCGCCCATACGCAAACAAGCCAAAGGAGCTAAATTTTTGCAGGATAAAATATTTGACGTAACCATGACACAATTTGAGTTTCCAAACAACATACATGCACACATTCATGTATCGTGGTTGCATCCGTTTAAAGAACAGCGTTTGGTTTTGGTAGGTAGCAAGGGTATGATTTCTTTCGACGATTCGAGTGTGGAAAAGGAAATACATTTTTACAATAAACGCATTGATTTTGTCAAAGGCGTACCAGTAAAAGTAGAACAGCCCGACGAAATTATTCCCTATGAAAAAAAATCGCCTCTAACCGAAGAGTTAACCTATTTTATTGAAAATCTGGGTAAAAAACCAAAACTCGCCAATGGCGAATCGGGTTATAAGGTGGTAAAAGTACTTGAAGAAGTGCAAGAAATGATAACAAGTTATTAAAAACATAAAAAAACCCATGAACACAAATAAAGAATATTTTGTACACGAAAGTAGTTACGTAGACGACGGTGTAACTATTGGAAAAGGAAGCAAGATTTGGCATTTTTGCCACGTGCAAACGGGAGTGGTAATGGGCGAAAAATGCTCCTTAGGGCAAAATGTAAACATTGGCAATCATGTGAAAATTGGCAACAACGTACGCATACAAAACAATGTGTCGGTTTACGAAGGAGTGGAATTGGAAGACAATGTGTTTTGCGGTCCATCTTGCGTGTTTACCAATGTGTTGACACCTCGTTCTGCCTATCCAGTACACGGAGTATATGCCAAAACATTGGTGAAAAATGGAGCTTCTTTGGGAGCCAACTCTACCGTAATTTGTGGTAATACAATAGGACGAAATGCCATGGTGGCATCGGGGGCTGTGGTTACCAAAGACGTAAAAGATTACGCCTTGGTAGCGGGCATCCCAGCCAAGCAAATAGGGTGGATTTGCGAATGTGGAAACATATTACGCAGTGGATTAACATGTTCTGAATGCGGACGAACCTACACGGAAACAGAAAGTGGATTGAAAGAAGTCCTAAAAGCATAAATAGTTGATGAAAAATAAACAACATTATATTTACTAATTTTTAAAACAACAGGTAGCAAAATGAATTTCAATAAACAACATCGTATTGTACTTTTTATTGACTTTGTTTTAGTTAGCATAGTCTTTATATCCTGTCATTTTATCATGTCGGCTAAATCGGGGTGGTTTTGGTTCGGTGCTATTTTGATTTGGATACTTATTGGATTTATATTTCAAAAGTTTAGCTACCGAAAACAGAAAAGTTTTTGGCAGGTATTGGCATGTATACTTTTTATAAATGGAATCAGTCTATTAGTTCTTTTCTTTTTTGCAAACTATATAGGACTTACGTTGTTTTGGAGCTGGAAATACATGCTTTTGGTGCTTGCTTTAACACTGATGGAGATTTTTCTGTTGTATGAATATCTTCGATTTGTAAAAAGAAAAAATTTATATGAAATAGATACTCAAGAACTTGAACCTTATCACGGGCAAGCCAAAATAAAACTCAAGGATGTGTTGGACGAGGTAACCCCGCGTATAAAAGAAGTATTTGATAGCTTAAAAAAAGACCCAAGTATAAGTCAACGAGAATGGTATAATGCCAATAAAGATAGTTTTGGTAGCGATTTTGTACTTTTTTCTTCCGACGACATACTTTCCATGTTCGGAACATCGACCAAAGAACATAGATTTATTTGTGATGTTTCAAAACTCAACGATGTACGCTATATCAATCAATATTTTATAAAAATAAATGAACTTTTACCTTTTGGAGGCGTGTTTATTGCCTGCTGCGAAACGAGTAAAACACGAAAAAGACGATACTTAAAATCTTATTTTACACCATTAAATTATGTATTATATACCTTTGATTTTATATGGCATCGCATAGCTCCTAAGTTACACTCAACACGAAAACTTTATTTTGCCGTTACCAAAGGTAAACATCGCGTATTTCCTTATCCTGAAATATTAGGACGTTTGTATAGTTGTGGTTTTGAAATAGCTACAGAAAGTTATACTCGCAATCTGTATTATTTTGCTGTAGTAAAAACAAACCTCCCTTACGAATCTTCAAATCCTACTTACGCTCCTTTTATCAAACTAAAACGAGTGGGGAAAAATGGAAAATTAATAGGAATTTATAAGTTTAGAACCATGCACGCCTATTCCGAATATTTACAACCTTATGTGTATCAGAAATATAAACTTAAAAAAGGAGGAAAGTTTGCCTACGATTTTCGCGTATCTAATTGGGGACGTTTTTTGAGGAAATTTTGGTTAGACGAATTACCCATGCTGTTTAATCTTTTTAAAGGCGATATTAAATTAGTGGGCGTACGACCGCTAAGCCAACATTATTTTAGTTTATATACTCCTGAAATGCAGGCTTTACGCATACAAGTAAAACCCGGATTACTTCCACCTTTTTATAGCGGCGAAAAACCACAAACCTTAGATGAAGTACAAGAAAACGAAAAACAATACATAGAGGCTTACCTCAAACATCCTTTCAGAACCGATTGGAAATACTTTTGGAAAATAATGTATATGATAATCTTTAAACGAAAACGAAGCGAGTAGGGGGTGGTTTTTTATGAGGGAAATGAAAAGTTTATTTAATGGATTGTAAATATAAAGGTAATAGAATAGTCGGTGTGAATAAATAATATACTAATAAATGGCAATACCAGATTTTCAATCATTTTTTTACCCTATTTTAAAATATAGTTCGAAACACGATGAAGTTTCCCTAAATGAAATTCGTGATTTTTTAACAGAATATTTTTCTTTGACAGATGAAGATAAAGCAGAGCGTGTTCCAAGTGGAACACAGACTAAGTTCGACAATCGAATTTATTGGACAAAAAGCTACTTTTCAAAAGCCAAATTAACAGAAAATACAAAACGTTCACATTTTAAAATAACTGAAAGAGGGCGAAGTTTTTTAGCAAATTTCAGTGATTATATCTCAATAAACGATTTGAAAACTATTGATGAGTTCAGAGAATTTAATGAAGGAACATCATCAGACGAGCAAAATACAACAACATTAACTGAATTTATTCCAACTGCTGAAGCAAAAACGCCATTAGAAAAGCTTGAGGAAAGCTATCAATTTATAAAACGTGAATTAGCGTCTGACCTTTTGGAAAAAATCCGTAGTAATTCTTGGCAGTTTTTTGAAGATTTGGTTATTGATTTGATGATAAAAATGGGTTATGGAGGTTCACGAAACAAAGCAGGAGAATCTATAAAAAGAACAAATGATGAAGGAATAGATGGAATCATAAACGAAGACAAACTTGGTCTAGATGTGATATATTTACAAGCAAAAATGTGGAAAGAAGAAACAAGTATCGGACGACCAGAGATTCAAAAATTTGTCGGAGCTTTGCATGGTCAACGAGCAAGAAAAGGTGTCTTTATTACAACCAGCTCTTTTGCTAAAACTGCCATTGAATATGTAAAATCAATAGACCCAAAAGTAATTCTAATTGACGGAGAAACTTTAACAAATTT
>JAAYRN010000226.1 GCA_012518765.1 Bacteroidales bacterium | reverse complement strand
TTTTTGTTTCAATTATTGTGTCTATGGTTTGAAAACCTTCCATGTGAGCCTTCCCAATATTGGTGATAATACCCAAGGTGGGTTTTGAAATCTCACATAAAAAGTTAATTTCTCCTGCATGATTGGCTCCCATTTCAATGATAGCTATTTCTACATCTTTATTAATGGATAAAATGGTAAGAGGTACTCCTATGTGATTGTTTAAATTTCCTTTGGTTGCCAATATCTTATAAGAAGAAGAGAGTACGGCAGCCATTAATTCTTTGGTGGTAGTTTTTCCATTTGTTCCCGTGATTCCAATTACGGGAATGTTTAGTTGTTTTCTGTGATAGCGAGCTAAGTCTTGCAAGGTTTGCAATACATCGGATACTAAAATACATCGTTCGTTAAAAGTATATTCTTTTTCGTCAACTATTACATAAGCTGCACCATTTTTTAAGGCTTGTAAAGCAAAAGTGTTTCCGTTAAAATTATTTCCTTTTAAACAAAAAAAGAGACAGTGATTTTTTATACTTCGAGTATCTGTACAAATGTGAGGATAACGTAAATATAGTTTATAAATATCTTCAATGGAAATCATTTTTTGTATTAGCTTTAAAATAAAAATCCTCCCTTGTTTAGAAGAGAGGATGTATGTGTTTATTTATTAAAACATTATTTGCGTTTTAGTAGTTTGGATAGCCTACTCGTGCCATAGCACAACGGAATCCAATATAAGATGTTGATTCTGTTTCATCTAAAAATCTTCTGTTTCCAGGGCTTAACCAATATTGCATATCTTTCCAAGATCCACCTTTGTATACCCTGGTATTGTCATCAACTAAGGAGTACGTTCCACCGGGATACGCTCTTTTATCATACATATTGGTGGTTGCTTTATCTTTGTTTTTGCTACGTTGCCACACATCAGTTGAACCACCTCCAGCGTTTGAAGCCCAATCGCCATCCAAGAAGTTTCTGTTATCGGCAGCGCGATAATTTCGTCTTCTATCATTTTTAAAGTCGGAAACTGGAACCATAGGAACTTGACCTACAAGATCGCCTTCTTCCACTCTGTCGTCTACAGTACCATCGTCTAACAGTTTGGGTGTGATATAGTAATTACCTCTAAATGGATTCAAATCGCCCATGTCATCCAATGATAATTGTCTGTAAACGTCCATAACCCATTCAGCAACATTTCCTGCCATGTTGTATAAGCCATAATCGTTGGGCCAATAATAAATGACGGGGACGGTATAATCTCCATTGTCGTTTAAGTTTCCAGCTACTCCCATGTAATCACCTGTTGCTCTTTGGAAGTTGGCTACAAAAGAACCATAAAACTTTTTATCGTCGGTACGAGCAAAATGTCCATTCCAAGGATAAACTCTTCTTTCAAGAACTCTTTCTTGCAATGTATTTCCTACAAGACCTAAAGCTGCAAATTCCCATTCAGCTTCGGTAGGAAGTCTATATCTCGGTAATAGTATACCGTCTTCCATTCGAGCATTTCTTTCTTCTCCGGTAAGTATATATTGCAATCTTCTGTCGCTGTTTTGTTCGTAATCAGGATACATTAAATATGCATCTGTATTGAAATAACCTTCAGCTGTAGGTTCATCGGTTTGTAGTATCAAACCTAAATCTACCAAAATTTGCTCGTTTACACGGTCGGTTCTCCATGCGCAATAGTTCACGGCTTGTACCCAACTAACTCCTACTACAGGATAATCTCTATAAGCGGGATGTCTTAGGTAGGTTTCAACATAGGGCTCATTATAAGAGAGTTTATCTCTCCAACAAGCCGTATCGGGTAGGGCTTTTGCATATACCGAAATAAAGTCGGCAGGGACAAACACCCTATACAACCAATGTAGGTATTCCAAGTAAGCCAAATTGCTGATTTCTGCTTCATCCATAAAAAATGAAGATATTGTAATTGTGCGAGGATAATTGTCCCAATCTTTCATGACATCCTCTTCTGTACGTCCCATGGTAAAACGACCTCCTTCGATAAAAACAAGACCAGGTCCTATAATTTGTTCCTGATAAGGTACAACTTCAAAACCTCCGTTTTTAGGATTGTTGTACTCCCAACCTGTGGTTGCTGAGTATTCACGTCTACATGAGTTTAGTGCAATAAAACTTAGACTTAAGCTAAGTATAATCAATAAAGTTGAAAATTTATGTGTATTCATAATCGATAAATTTTATTCTACATTATATTAAAAACTGGGGCAATTAAGTGCCCTTATTCTTCTTTGTTTAACAGGACAAGGCAGTTTGAATTGTGTCGAAATCTCGTGAGAACCTCCCGAACCTTTCAACGAAACAGACATATCATAAGAATATCCTATCTTAAAGAACTCATACTCAATTCCAAATAATATTATGAGAGCGTCTGCATTTTGGAAACCATTGCGAAACCACATACCTACAGTTAGGGGATAATAGTTGAAATAAGCACCGTAATTCATGGTAATGTATTCAGCCCCATCGCCTAATTTTGATTGGTATTGGAATATCAAATTCGGAGAGATAGACATATCGCCTAATCTTTTTGTGGTTTTACTTCTGTGTTTGTTTATATTTAGCAAAGCTCCTGCATGAGCTGTGAATTTGATAGGAAGACGAGAAAAATCATCGTCTGTACCTAAAAAACCTTCTTTGGGTTGGGTAAAATGGTTTACTGAAAGCCCTCCATAGGCTTTATCGGAGTAAAACACTAAACCTGCTGAAAAATCAGCAATTCCCTTACTTAAATATTTAACGTCCTCTTGCGTTTCATACACAACCCCGTATTTGGGGTCAATCATGTCGGGGAGCACCAATTTAGTCCAATCTAAGGTTTTTTGTTGAAAAGTGGCTTGCAAAGCCATTCGCATGGCAACCTTTTTCGATAAATCAAGTTTATAAGAGTATATAGCACTGATAGCGTTTGTGTTAACAGTACCACTTGCAGCCCTGTCGCCGAGAAATAAAATACCTATTCCACCCGAAATTGCATCAAAATGTTGGTCGTAAGAAGCAGAATATGAGGTATATGCACCGCTAACAGCAGGCCATTGGTCTCTAAAGTTCGCTATAATACGAGGACATACCACAGAACCAGCAAAAGATGGATTCAAATAAAGAGGATTGGCATAATATTGCGAAAAATGGACATCTTGTGCAAACGTACGAATAGATACGTAAAGCACTAAGAATCCGATTAAACTGAATGTTTTTGTTGTCTTAAACATAGATTAAGATTTAATACGCAAAGGTATACTTTTTTTTTATTTAAAATCGCAATTTATTAAAATAACAATCCATTATATTCTTTTACGCTGAAAAACAAAAAAAGTTTCCATATAAGATCATCATTTTAAATAAATTGCTTTTGCAAATGTAGTAAAAATATCGCAACAATACATAAAAATAAACATTTTTTTTTGATTTAATTAAAGTGTTGATAAATAATTATATATATACGTTTTTTAACATGTTTACCCAATTCTTTTATTATAATTTACCGACTTTTTAGCAATACAATAATGTTTTAATACCATTCGTTAAAGACTGAAATGCCAATATAATGTCAAAAAAGTTTTTTTATTTATTGATTATCT
>JAAYRN010000001.1 GCA_012518765.1 Bacteroidales bacterium | reverse complement strand
GGAGGTAAGCCATTGTTTTTTCGAGACTTAACAATCCTTTCCAGCCTGTTGATTCGTAGAAGGCTAAGTTGGGTTTATAAGCCACAGCATAGGGTAGGGTGGCATCTATAATGGCTTTATTAAATTCAAAAACTGGGTCTTCAAGAGACAGTAAATGAGTAGGAATTTTAGATATATCCGTATCTAAACCAACGCATAAAAAACTTTTTTTACGTTGAATAAGGTGTATCAATTCTTGTTTATTCATGTTGAATAAAAAATCTAAAGTTTATGATTGGGAATTATTGTAGCAAAACAGGGTGAAAGAATGATGAGAAACTTCTATATTATATTGTTTCTCAATTTCTTTTATGATTTTCTGTAACCCTTCGTGTTGAAATTCTATGATTTCTCCTGTGGTTAAATTAATGATGTGGTCGTGTGAATCCATAGTGTTACGTCTTTCATACTGGGCATAAGAATCGGTAAAATGATGTTTCTCAATGAGATTAAAAGACTCTAATAGATTCAAGGTGTTGTATATGGTAGTTTTGCTGACTTGGTATTTCTTGTTTTTTAGTTTAGAATAAAGCAAGTCGGCACTGAAGTGCCCTTCTATTTCGTAAATTTCGCGTAATATATTATACCTTTCGGAAGTTCTGTTCATTTTCTTTTTATCTAAGATCATGTAAAATACTTCCAAATAATCTTCAAAACTGTAGTTGCCTTTAAGTTCTTTTTTCATTTTCTTACGTTATTATGACACTGCAAAAGTATACTTTATATTTTAACTAAAAAGTAACTTAGCATACAAAAAGACATAAAAAATCTTGCATAAGTAATAACAACTTTATGTGCATAATGTTTATTTACTTTGTTGAAATAGGCAGTGGGCTAAGGTTGTTTGTGCAAAAATGAAAAAAATGTTGTTTTGAATTTTATGTTTTTAGTGTGAAATGGAGTTGTTTAATGGAAAAAATATTATGTTAGAAGGGGCATCATTTGCTTATTAATACAAACTTTAAACAATGTGTGCTTACTTTCATAATCTATTTAATACGAATATTCATTTTTTATAAAGGCTAAAAAACCTATTTGTAACTTTTGAAAAACTCCTTTGCAAAAGTATACATTTCTTCAACGGATTATGTATGTTTCTTTGCCCATGTATCTCTTAGGGACACTGTTCTGTTAAAGACAAGTTTTTCGGGAGTAGAATCTTTGTCTATGCAAAAATACCCCATTCGTTCAAATTGGTAATTAGAAAGAACATCTGTGTGTAGAAATTCAGCTTCGGTATAGGCATTTATAATTTTCAAAGAATCGGGATTTATGTTGTCTATAAATGTTTTACCTTCGTCTGCATCGTCAGGGTTGGGTACATGAAACAGTCGGTCGAAAAGTCGTACTTCGGCTGTTTTAGCATGCGTTGCCGATACCCAATGTATGGTTCCTTTTACTTTGCGTCCACTGTCGGGCATACCGCTTCGGGTTTGCGGGTCGTAATCACAATGTATAGCTGTTATGTTTCCGTTTTCGTCTTTGTCTATTCCCGTGCATTTGATTATGTATGCGTATTTTAGTCGCACTTCTCTGCCTATACTTAGGCGAAAGAACTTTTTGGGAGCATCTTCCATGAAATCGGAGCGTTCAATCCAAAGTTCATGTGAAAAAGCTATGTTTCTTACGCCATCTTTTGGATTTTCGGGATTATTAACGGCTGTCATATATTCCACTTTATCAGCAGGATAATTGTCTATAATTAGTTTTACAGGGTCTAATACTGCCATGGTACGCAATGCTTTTTTGTTTAAATCTTCGCGTACGCAAAATTCCAATAAAGAAATGTCGATTACATTTTCTCGTTTGGCAACGCCTATAGTATCAGCAAAATTTCGAATAGATTCGGGAGTGTATCCTCGTCTACGCAACCCACTGATAGTAGGCATGCGTGGGTCGTCCCAAGAGCTTACGTGTTTTTCTTGTACCAATTGCAAAAGTTTTCGTTTGCTCATGACGGTGTAGTTTATATTTAAGCGAGCAAATTCGATTTGCTGTGGATGATGAATCCTTAGTGCTTTGCAAAACCAATCGTATAGTGGGCGGTGTACCTCAAATTCCAAGGTACATATAGAGTGTGTAATTCCCTCTATGGAGTCGCTTTGTCCGTGTGCATAATCGTACATGGGATATATACACCATTCATTTCCAGTTCGGTGATGATGAGCGTATAAAATACGGTACATAATAGGGTCTCTCATGTGCATATTGGGAGAAGCCATATCTATTTTAGCTCGCAATACGCGACTTCCTTCTGGAAATTCGCCTTGACGCATGCGTTGAAATAAATCTAAATTTTCTTCAACCGAACGATTTCTATAGGGACTTTCGATGCCGGGCGAGGTAGGTACGCCTCTGCCTTTGCTTATTTCCTCCTGAGACGAATCGTCTACATAAGCTTTTTCTTCTTTGATCAATTGTATAGCCCATTGATACAATTGCTCAAAATAATCGGAAGCATAATATTCAGCATCCCATTGAAAACCTAACCATTGCACATCTTCTTTGATAGAATCTACGTATTCCACTTCTTCTTTGGTGGGATTAGTATCATCGAATCGGATATTGGTTTTTCCGTTGTATTTTTGAGCCAAACCAAAATTTAAACATATTGATTTAGCGTGCCCTATGTGTAAATAACCGTTGGGTTCGGGGGGGAAGCGTGTATGAACTCTTGAGTCATTTTTTCCGTTTTTCAAATCCTCCTCAATGATAGCCTCTATGAAATTCAAAGATGTCTTGTCAGTTTTATTGTTTTCGTTTGCCGTTTTCATTTTTATGATATTGTTGTAAATATTTAAATATTAGTAGTATATCTTAGTTTTTAGCTGAAAAATAAGTTTGTGCAAAGTTACAAAAAAATGCCTCATACTAAAAAGGATAATACCTTTTAATGAAATAGAATCATGTATTAAAATATGAGAATAATGTTTTTTTAACACTATTAGTTATATGTTTTTGATTATTAGATTTTTACATTCACAGCCATAGATGATAGCAGTAAATAGAATAAAAAGGAAATTTTTCTTTTAATTCAAAACAACAATATTCTTAATTGGGGGTAAAAATAGAGAGAATGATGTTTTTTTGGAGAAATAGTTATTTTTCTTAGATGAAAAGATGTGAAAATATCTTTTAAAATAGTTTTTTTATGTGAAAACTCAAATAAATTTATTGAAATCCTTTTTTTGTTGTAAAATATATCAAAGCTGCGTTTGTTTTATGCATAAAAATAGAGTTTTCTTTAAAAAAAAATACTTATCTCCATCAAAATAACTTGAAATACATAAATAAGCATATTTTTTTAATATAAAAACAATAAAGCGTGTAAAAACTGGTTAAACCTATTGATTTTTCGTAAAAAAAAACATGCGAAAAAAAATAAAAACAATACTTTTTTTCACTATTGTCCGATAAAAAAAGTTAGAAAGTAAGGGAGATATTTTTTAGTATCTCCCATTACTCTTTTTTGTAGTTTTGTATTTCCCATAATAT
>JAAYRN010000225.1 GCA_012518765.1 Bacteroidales bacterium | reverse complement strand
TTAAACGGCTGTTGATCGAAAATGAGATACTGGATGATACGGGTGAAGAATTATCGTTTTTAGATCCGATGTATAAATATTGGCTTCAAAAGAATTTTTTCAAGGAATAAAGTTTTCATGGTAACAATTAGAGTGTGTGTGAGTTGAGATTCAAGCGCGCGTAGTGGGTGGTTGGAGATTAGAGTAGGGGAGTGGAGATTCAAGGGTTGGCGGAACGGGAACTGTCGGAGCGATCAGGGAAGCCGGGATGGCCGGGGTGGTTGGGGTTGGTCAGGAGAAAAATGTCGTCCTTGTGGGGGTGAGCAACACTTTCGGCAGGTTCGGTTTCGTCAAGGTGCGATAGTGCCGGGTTCTTGGCTGCCGGTTTCGATGTGGCAGCTGCTGCAGATGGTGTGGCGGTCGACGGTTGCGGCTTCGCGGATGTGGACTCGGGTTTGGATGCCGGGGAGTTGGAGTGGGTTGCGTCATGGGTTGCCCCGGATGGGGAGAGGCTTGCGTCATGTGCCGCTTCGTTGGGGCCGGCAATGGGTGCAATGTATGTCGCAGCATCAATCTCTGCCGTTTCGGGTGACGCGGGAACAGAGTCGGCCGTTGTAGGTTGAGTATAACGCGAATCTGCATACGCAGGTTGGTAGCTCATGGCAGCCTGTTTGCGCATGTTCGCTTTCAGTTGCGGACTATCGGCCATTATCATCAGTTTAAACTTCAGCGTATATACTGCGGACAAGACGACCGCAAGAATGCCGAAAATCCACCAACCCATTGTCGGATAGAGCCAAATGATGAGCGCAGAACAAATCAACTGCAACGCGGCATACACGCTCGAAACCAACCGATGCGGTAAACGGTATTCGTTCACCAGAATCTGAAAGAAATGCAACCGGTGCGGTAGAGTAATATTTTCCCGCCGCAGAATGCGGTGAAAAATGGTACCGCATGTTTCCACACCATACACCAGCAAAAAACCAATCCAAATCAGATTTTGCGTTTGTATCGTCAACCTTAACAGCAACACCATCACCCAAAAACCGATGCTGATGCTACCCACATCGCCCGCAAAACATTTGGCTTGTTTTCGGAAGTTGAAAAACAGAAAAACCACCGATGCGATCATCGGATACCATATCAGGTCGGCATCCACAAACGGCGTAATATTAAGATTCACATATTGCAGCGAACCCAGAATCACCAGCGAACAAAGGCCTGTCATGCCGTTGATTCCGTCCATAAAATTATACGCATTGAGGATACCCACAAAAAAGAAATAACCCAGTAATATTACCCACCACGAATAATTCCCGAATGCATTTATCGCAATAAAGGCACAGGTTATGCTCAACAGTTGAAAAATCAGCCGTATTTTTTGCCTCACTTCGGCCACATCGTCCAAGAAGCTTATGGCTGCGATAGCAGTCAGACCCAGAAAAATCCAGGTTGCTTGCGCCGAAGGATTCAGCACAAAATAAATCAATGCCGTCACCCAGTAGATGATGCCACCTCCTCGCAGCGTAGGTTCCGAATGCGAACTGCGCCCGTTGGGTATGTCAATGATCTTCCACTTTTGTGCAATATGAAAGTAAATCAATTCCGCAGCAAAAAGCACTACCAATATACTTATATACTCCATCATTTGTTATTTATTTTGTCCGTTGGCAGCCGGAAAAAGAACTCAATAATATTGGCAAAGATAATTAAAAATTACACAAATCTCCAACTTATCCCATTTTGTTTCGATTTTTAATTTTCAGCCTTTCTTGAAACTTTCCAGAGTGTTTTGTAATCCTTCACGAGCCGACACCGGCATTTTTTCGATACCCAAAGCCGACTTTATTTTCCGGTTGCTCACGACATAATTTTCCGTTAACTTACGCAACCGTTCCTTATCGAGTGGCAGATGCAATGCACCGCAAATACCGGCAGCGGCAGTCATCAATGCTTTGGGTAGTTTCCAAATCAACGTCTTTTTTCCTAACGAATCGTTTATAAGCTCGATAAGCTCGTTGGTCGATAAAGCCTCATCGTCACCCACCTGATAAATGCCCGAGGGAATATCGTCTCTTACAATTAGTTGTTCCACAACGAAAGCAATATTATCGATGGAACAAAACGAACGTCTGTTATCAAAAGACCCAAGCGGCCAAGGAATTCCTTTACTTACCACTTGGTACAGCAGGTTTAGATTCCCCCTGTTCCCCGGCCCGTGAATCATGCACGGCCTTACGATATAAACCTTCTTCTGCAGTTTTTCGGCAAGCGACAATTTACTGAGGAGATATTCTTCTGCTTTTATTTTCGATTCCCCGTAAGGCCCTTTGGGGGCAGGTGCAGCATCCTCGGTGAGGTATTCACCGGCAACACTTTCAGCAGCTGCTTTCACCGAACTGAAGAAAATGAATTTTCGTGCACTCGATTCCATAAAATAATCGAAAATCTTTTGTGTCAATCCTGTATTGACGGCGAAATATTCGGCCGCTTCACTCTGTTTTTTTGTATCGTGTGCTTTGCCTGCCAAGTGAACAATGGCATCCGTTTCCGGAATTTCTGTCAGTTGTTCCCAATTATATAAAGCTCTTACTCCATTTTTCGGAGCTTGGTTTATATCCAGCCCGTAGAGGGTATATTTCTCTTTCCACTTTTTGGTGAAGTTGGAACCCACAAAACCGTTAATACCTGTAATGAGGATGTTCATGTCAAATTTGTTCAAAAATTTTTATTAAACGATCTATTATAATTTTTTTTTCAAATTCTTTATGGTAATATAATTTTCCTTTCGACCCCATCTTTTCTAATATTTCATGTGGTGTATTATATGCTTTAATGATATTTTCTGCTAGACCAACGTAATTTCCTGCATTTGTGGTAAAGCCACATCCTGAATCATCAATGATTTTTTTTCCAATTCCATTAATCATTGCAACGACTGGTTTTCCAAAAGCCATATATGATTGAAGTTTTGAAGGAATAGTTTTTGAAAAAATTTCTTCATTTTTTAATGAAAGTAACATTACATCAGCTTTTTGAAAAAAATAAGGCATCCTTTCTACTGGATGTTTACCTAAAAGTATAATTGAATTGTCCAGTTGTCGTTTTTTAATTTCATTTTCAAGCCATGTTTTTTTTCTACCGTCACCAACTATTACCCATTTTATGTTTATATATTTTTTTGTTAGTTCAGCTGCATTAATAATAGATTCAAAATCTTGTGATTCTCCAATATTCCCTGCAAACATAACGACAAAATCATTAGGAATTTCAATTTGATCATCATTGTTGTTTACTATGTTAAGTGTAAACAAATCTTCAGCCCAATTAGGTAAATAAATAATATTTTCTTTTTTTATTCCTTTTTCCAGTATGGCTGGAATAAAAGCTTTCGATTGTACAAGTACTTTATTAGATTTCTTGTAAATATCTTTCACTATCTTATTCAGAATTTCAAGTAAGACATTTGATTTTATTTTTCCTGCGGCAACAACGCTTTCAGGCCAAAGATCTTGAACCCATAAATATGCTTTACTTTTATAAATCTTTTTGTGTAAAAGGGCAGGATAAGCTTGTGTAATTGGAGAGGTTGCAAATGTTAGCGAAACATCATACTTTTTTCTATGAAATAATATATATATGCAAGAAAAAAAAACAAATGAAACATAATTTAGAACTAAATATAATCCCTTTCCATTAAATCTTGGAAATAAGGGAACTCTCAATACTGAGATTCCCTTATAATTGTCTTTATTGTGTTTAAAAAAACTGTAGCCTTTATAAAAACGTCCTTGAGGATAGTTGGGTTTACCTGTTAATACGGTTACTTCGTGCCCTTTTTTTTGTAATTCTTCTGCAAGGTCATTTATTCTAAAAGTTTCTGGCCAAAAATATTGACTTGAAATTAGAATTTTCATTGTCAAATATATTGTTTATAAATATTTTCGTGATTAATCATCCATTTTTGAAGTTCTAAAAGCATTTTTCTATAAGAAGGAACTTCAAAATCAAATTTATCTGTTTTTTTTAGTGATTTATTTACAACATGTTTATTATCTGCTACAATAGAAATATCGTTTTTTCCCCAAATTTCTTTAATTAAACTGAGAAGTGTAAATTTATCTATTGATTCCCCATTAGTTAAATGTATTAATCCTGAAAGATTATTTTCTATAACTTTATCTATTGCTTTAGCTAATTCTAAAGTAGTAACGCCACTCCAAATAGCAGAATTATAGCCTTTTACTTCACCTTTTTGCATCATAAACCAATGAAAGAGTCCTTCTCCGTCAACTTTTAATTCTGGTCCAATGATAGATGTTCTGATAGTGGCATCTTTATTATTTATAATTTCTCCGAGAGCTTTGCTCCTTCCGTAAATATCATCTGCATCTCTAAAGTCTGTTTCTAAATAATTTCCTTTTTCCCCTGAGAAAACGCAATCAGTACTGATATGAATTAATTTTGCATCTATTTCATCGGATATTTTTTTTAATAGGTGAGGGAAATAAGCATTTAAAAATATCGCATCATCTGGATGTTCTTTTGACCTTTTAGTCAAAATTCCAATGCAATTGATAATTATGTTAGGATTTTTTTTTTTATTAAGTTTGTCACTTCATTTTTATCAGTAGCATCTAAGATGATACTGTCTTCTGTTAATTTACTCTTGTGAACCGTATTAACTATTTCATATTTATTGGTTTCTTTTAAAAAGAAATAAACCATATGTCCGGCCATTCCTGAAGCCCCTAATAATAGTATTTTTTTCATAGATATCTTATTTAGTTTTATTTATGCCAAACGGTTCTGTTTATGTAATCCGTATATGAATATATAATTCTCACCACTTTTTTGGAAACATTTTCAACTTCATAGTCAGAAACAGTTCTAGTATTATTTTTATTTTCTTTATATTGCGATGTCACTATTTCAATAGCATCAATAATGCGTTCACTTTTTAATCCTGACATGATTAATGTACCCTCGTCCATACCCTCAGGGCGTTCGTGAGCCTCTCTAATTGTAATTGCCGGAAAATGCAAAATAGATGATTCTTCTGTTATCGTTCCGCTATCAGAGATGACGCAATAAGCATTTTGTTGAAGTTTTATATATTCTATGAATCCAAAAGGTTTCATAAACTCAATCAATGGGTTTGAATTTATGAAGCCAATGTTTTCTAATTTTTTTCTGGTTCGAGGATGTGTTGATACAATAATTTTTTTGTGATATTTTTTTGTGATAGCGTTCAAAGATTGAAGTAATTCATTAAAATTATCTTTAGAATCTAAGTTTTCTTCCCGATGTGTACTAACAATAAAATATTCACCAGCATTTAGATTTTCTTTTTCTAATATATCGGAGTTGTTTATCTCATCGTAATGAAAATCAAGTACCTCTTTCATTGGAGAGCCAATTTTAATAATTGTTTCCGGTTTTAAACCTTCTGCTATTAAATATCGCCGTGCATGTTCGGACAAAGGCATGTTAATATCACTTAAATGATCTACAATTTTTCTGTTAATTTCTTCTGGAACACGTTGATCAAAACATCTGTTCCCTGCTTCCATATGAAATATAGGTATTTTTTTACGCTTTGCAGAAATAACAGATAAACAACTGTTTGTATCTCCATAAAGAAGAATGGCGTCAGGTTTTTCTTTTTCGAGAATTTTATCCGATTCACGAATTACATTAGCAATTGTTTCCGCCGGATTATTGCCTGCCGCATTCATAAAATAGTCAGGTTTACGAATACGTAATTGATTGAAAAATATTTCGTTTAATTCATAATCAAAATTTTGACCAGTATGAACAATGAGATGTTGGGCATATTTATCCAATTCAGTAATTACACAACTTAGTTTGATGATTTCAGGCCGTGTGCCTATAATTGTCATTATTTTAAGCATAAGTCTTCTTTTATTGTATCTAATTTCAGTAGCAGTTGTTTCATCTCATCCATATTCAGTCGATGGGTGTTGTGTGAGTGATACTCCTCCACTTTGGAAATATCATGTACTCCTTCGATAAAAAATTTATCATAGTTCAAATCGCGGTCATCAATGGGAATGCGGAAATAGTTTCCTTTATCTTGCGCACGAAACATTTCTTCGCGTGTCACCAGCGTTTCATAAAGTTTTTCGCCGTGCCGCGTGCCGATGATTTTGATTTCGTTATCTGCACGATACAGCTCTTTCAACGCCGTAGCCAGCACCAGCAACGTAGCTGCCGGAGCTTTTTGCACAAACAAATCGCCGTTCACGCTGTGTTCAAAAGCATACAACACTAAATCCACCGCATCGTCGAGCGTCATCATAAAGCGCGTCATGTTGGGATCGGTAAGGGTGATGGGTTTCCCGCTTTTGATTTGCTCGATCCACAGCGGAATCACCGACCCGCGGCTCGCCATCACATTGCCGTAACGCGTACAGCAGATCACCGGTTCCTTATCGCCCAACGTACGAGCTTTGGCGATAGCTGTTTTTTCCATTAGTGCCTTGCTCATCCCCATCGCATTGATGGGATAAGCTGCTTTATCCGTACTCAGTACCACCATTCGTTTCACCCCGTATTGTGCGGCCGAATCTAGCACGTTTTGCGTGCCCATGATATTGGTTCTCACTGCCTGAATAGGGAAAAATTCGCACGAAGGCACCTGCTTCAGCGCCGCAGCGTGAAAAATATAATCCACGCCGATCATTACATCGTCCACCGAACGTTTATCGCGCACATCACCGATATAAAACTTGATTTTCGGATTCTGAAACTGATGCCGCATATCATCTTGTTTCTTCTCGTCGCGACTAAAGATGCGAATCTCTTTGATATCCGTATCGAGAAAACGCCTCAGTACGGCATTACCGAACGACCCCGTGCCGCCGGTTATGAGTAATATCTTATTTGTAAACATAGTTTATTTTGTTGAAATACAATTGCAAATTTCCAAATATTTTTTTGTTCTTTTTGCTGAATTATCAAACTCCTTTAATCTTTCTATACCTTTTTCGACCAAATCTTTGCTAAGTTTCGGATTATTCTTTAGTAAAACGATTTTTTCAACAATATCATCTGCTTTGAGTGGATCAAAATATATTGCAGCATCACCGCATATACCATGAGCAAAAGGAAGATCCGAAGTAAGAATCGGTTTTTTCATTTTCATTGCTTCCGGATAATTAGCAGTGAAACATTCAACCAAAGTAGGAAGGAACAACGCATCACATTCAAAATACAATTGAGGACAAAGATTTGCTGGAATAGGTCCTGTATTGATAATGTACTGATTTTTCGCGCCAAATATGGCAGCAAATATATTTTGATTAATAGTAACGACAAATTTAATATTTTCTATATTATTTGCCGAGAATATTTCAGTGATCTTATTTATAATTTCAAAGTTTTTGTGAGAATAATATGTAGATAAAAGTAATAAACGGTATTCATTTTTATCTTTTGGAGGAAGAATAAAAGTCTCTGATACTTGAAAATTATCAAAATATGGATTATATGTATTTGAAACAACAAATATTTTTTCGGGGTTATGATTCAAATATTTTGCTAATCTTTTTTTTGCATCTTGTGTTTCAACGTGGTAAAACGAAGAGTTTTTTTTAAAAAAATATTTTTTTATCAAAGAAATTGCTTCCCAGTAAATGCGTTCTTTTAATGTAATGGATTTGAAATAAGGAGATTCTGGATAAATAAGATGGCCGAGAGCAAATCCTACTAAATGAGGTGATTTTGGTGTCCAATATGCAGGTCCAAAAATAGTAAAAACGCTATCAGGCTGAATTTGTTTTTCAATTTTCTTAATTTTATAAATAGAAACAATTTTTTTTATCGGATTACTGTGCAAAAGAGAGATAGAATAAAAAATATAATTAGAAGGAAACTTTTCATTTTTAAGTTCCTCATATAATTTATCAGATGCTAATATATAATATTCGTTGCCAGGAAATTTTCTGGATTCCAATATAAATGATAATGCAACCTGAACTCCGCCTCCACCACTAAGGTTCGATCCGTTGATTAGAAGTTTCATTTATTTTTGTTTAATATTAAATTCAAATACCTATGGTATTTTTTAGAGAGTTTTCATTTTGGATATCAATGTTGAATATGTTTCATTGTAAACGAATGATGTTATTCAATCTCTTGTTTTATTTCTATCAGTTTTATTGTCGCTTTTCTATATGCTAATCCTTGGCTATCAAATAACCACATTTTCAACCCATGTCATTCGATATTCCAAACATTCCTGATTTTAATTGCTTCCGATCCCCACTTACCATTTCTTCCATATGCGATATAACTTTTCCATCTATTTTTAATAGCTAACTGTTCAATTTTTTCGGCAATTCGGCCTGTTGAAACGGAATTAATGGCAGAGTTAATTTGTTGGGAGTCTCATTTTCCTAATATAAAATGAATAAGATCAGATAATTTTAAATGATGTATACACGTGGCCTTTAAAACTACTATAATTTAGCAAGCAATTTTAATTCCTATATGATTATTGAGTCCCCTTTAAATAGTGGCAATTTGAAGTTTCAAAAAGTTTTTCCAAAATGGAGTTCTTTATATGGCTAAAATCGGTTACCAAAGGATTTTCATTCGCTCTTTGACCTGTCGTTATCTGATAATTTGCAAGGCGGACACGGTTTATCCCATAAACATCTGGCGAAAGTAAACAATTTGTGTTTAATCAAGCCTCTATATCGTGTTTTGTTGATCCTTGTATGAAAACAATACTGAAAGATGGTTGCCTCCACGTTGTTTTTTTGTTCTGCTCCTCTTTAGAAAAGACTGCCGGTTTGCGTCTTAGTTCGGCTGTTGCTATCTGTTCGTCGGTAAAATACCGGTATTTGCTCTTGCCTTTGGCAGCAATCCTCCATTTATCTTCCGTTTTGTATGCAGGGATAATCTCCTCTGTCTCCATATGGGTGACAACCGGTTCACCCTCTTTCATTTCCGGATCGTATTTAGATTGCTTTCCCTGTAATCCGCTCGTTATAAGTTCAATTGAATTCTCATCGGCAAATCCCCTGTTATCCCTCGACTGGTATGCTTCATCGGCGTAGACTTTCGCTATTGTATTGATGTTTACATTCTCATGGATATTGGTTATGGTTTCCTTCAGGTAGTCGTTGTCGGCGGCACTTGCTCTTTTCACTTGAACGTTTACGATCAGGTTGGGTTTGTCTTTCTCTCTTTCTCTTTCTCTTTCTCTTTCTCTTTCTCCTTATCATCACAGGTCTCGGTGATGTTCACGCTGTAGCCCTTTACCTTTTGGTTTCCTTTTTTTCGATAACCAGCATCGGGGTCATTGGGATTTTGAACGCTTTTGGCCGTAATATCTTCCTTGGTGGAAGGATGGCTTGTCCCTTAACGACTTCGGACTGTTCGTGGAAGACGCGATGAAGAAGGTCGTAGCCGGTAGTGGTTTCTGCAAGGCGTTTTAGAACCCGATAAATGAGTCGGCCAAGGGAAGTATCGATAGAGGGCACAACATCGCTAAGAGAGAAAAGGCCAAAGCCTTACGCACCGGCAGATCGAACCGGCATTTTTCAAATAGATCTTCATCACGGCAGCCGAAGCCTTCCTTGATAATGGACATGGCGATAATCACCCGTATAGAAGCATTTGGAGCGCCCATGTTACCCTCTTTGAACAGAGGGGAAAAACGGCCTCGTCTATCCGGGGTCATATTTGCATAAAACAGATTATGCCACCCGTGGGGATCATCGCATTTTTTTGCTTCACACCTGCCCATTTGGGTGGAAGGCGTGGGAAACAGGTCGCATTGTGGATTTTCCGGTGTCTTTTTGAACATGATTCCTTGATCTTTTACGGGATACAATATACGATTTTTTTATCTGATAACGATGGATTTTAAGTGCATTTTATAAACAAAAGCGACAGTATAACAACAAAATTATAATCACCGACTTTTTAAAGTGGACTCATTATTCATTTTGCTTAAAAAAGTTGCCAAAAATTTTCTTCTTGGTGCTTTGATAATTGCCACTATATTATGTGGTTTTTTTCTTTGAAATATATTTTTTAATCATATTATCGAGACCAATTACTAAAAAACAAATAGATGCTCCATACAATGATAACTTAAACATTGTAATAGGAGAATATGCAAACCATCTCGGCATAGTCATAAATACAAATACAGCATATATATTTATAAAAGAAATTCCTTTCTCATTATTTAGCCCAATTTTTGACAAAATTTTCGAAATATAAAAAGCAATCAAAATAACCCCAATATATGAAAGATATACATAAAACCAACCAAAAATTAAACCTCCTCCTCCAACATTATAGTCAAAACGTTTATAGGAGGCAAGGTTCGCAATATCAGGTAAATAACTATACGGTAAAATAATGGATAATATAAAATAAAAGAATGCTTTAAATCTATCTATGGTATTGATAATCCTTTCATCAACCATGGACACTAATCTGTTTGTAGCATATAACACATCGGCTTCTTGACTAATAACAACTGTTGAATTAGTAGTTTTAAAAGATGGGATAAATAAATATATCCAGTCAGATGTAAATAATAACTGAGGATTTTGACGGATTTCACCTATTATTTTAAAGAAATAAAAGGAAAATAATGTAATAAGTATAATAGTTGTGGGTTTGAGCTTAATGTTGAAATCCCATATAAAGATACATAAAGCGATCATCATTACTTCTATTCTTCCGCCATATAAGATGTTTTTTAGAGCATAGATAAAAGCTATTATATATAATAATATTTTTTTTCGTTTTGAATTATTTGAAAATATGATGGATATAAAAAAAGGTATTAAAAAATATTCATTTAATGAATTAGCTGAACTAAGTCCGGTTCCATATCCACCAGAAAAAATGTTTTCACCTGTTTTTCCTCTTATCATGAAAATAATAGAAATAATAAGGAAAACATAGAAGAAAAGGCCATTATCTTTTTGTTTAATTAGTATTTTATTAGGGTTTTTAGGTATTTTAATGAATAAATTTAAGAATATCAGAAACAAATAAAACAATAAAGAAGTTTTATAAATATGGTCCAGATCATTGAAATAATAATAAACGGAAATTTGTAATTCATCAATAAGGGGATAACGTAAAGCATAAGCGTATAGAAGAGAAAATAAAAAAAATATTAACAATGGAGAGTTTTTTCTCCTGTATGCTTTTGTAAATAAAAAAATATTTATAAGCATAATATTCAAATATAATATTATTCCTGTAATTTTATTATACCCGATAAATAATAAAATAAAGAATAAAGAAATTAATATTAAGAATACTATTGTATTTTTAATTTTGAATTTAATCATTTTTTAAATTTGATAATTATGACTTCAACTATAGAACGATAGATATTGAATAGCCCATGCTTTTTAATTAATCGTAAAAGAGATGCATAATTATTATTTCTAAACAATGAAATTGAGGAAGATGCGACTATCTTGTATAAATATCTTTTTTCATAGGGGTCATTATTACAATTTTTAAAATCGATATAATAACTCCAATCGTTTTCAACTGAAATATTCCTTATTCGTTTGGATTCTGTAGATACTTCTTTACGATAAAAAGACAATATGGATGGGTTATAAGCTATTTTATAATGTTTGGCTAACTGATACCACATTTCAATATCTTCTCCGTTTTTTAAATAATTTTTAAATTTTATATTTTGGAAGCATTTTTTTTGTACTATTACGCTTGAGGAAGAAAAAAGGTACTCTTTTAAATTTATTTCAAAATAATTACTTATATATCCTTCTTTACTATATTGTTTATAATTTGGAAAAATGATGCAATTATAATTTGTACCAATTATATCTGCTTTTGGATAGGTATTTATCATTCTATTTGCTTCTTGCAAATAATTTTCATCCCAAAAATCATCAGCATCTAAAAAAGCTATCCAATCGTATTTTGCTTCCTGAATCCCAATATTTCGGCTTTCTGATACACCTCCATTCTCTTTATTTATAATTTTAATTCTATCGTCATGTAAACAATTCAATTTAGATAAACTATTATCTGTTGAACCATCATTTATGATAATAATTTCAAAATATTTATAGGTTTGATTCAAAACAGAATTGATTGTCGATAAAATAAAATTTTCTTTATTATACAAAGGGATTACGATAGAGAAATAATTTCGTCGATATGAGTTATTCTCATTATTATTCATATTTGATTAAAAAAATTTTTTGTGTGAAATCCTTTTTGTTCGGAAATATTCAATGAGTAAACAATAATGAAATCCTAAATAAGGAGGTAATAAATAATGAAAAAGCTTAACTCTCAATTTAAATCCTAAATTGTAGATAAAACATGCTTTTAATGGATTGATAAAGACGTATTGTCTAAATATTTTATAAGTAGCATATTCCCTATTTTTCGAGGAATGAGAATTTTGTATTGAGCTGTAAAATAATAAATCTTTTTTTGTTTCATAAGCTTTATATACATATTTATTTATTTTAAATTGAGGATGATCATGAATAAAACCACACATATATTTTACGATTTCTATTTTTGATTCATTACTTCTTCTTGCATAATTTATGTCTGATTCATGGTTAATTTTCCCTGTAATAGAGTTTGTCCTAATATAGTAAAAATATGTTTTAAAATTTATGACACTCATACTATTGGCACTGCATGCTAACATGAAAGACCATAATTCATCTTCATGAATAAGATCCTCTTTAAAATAAAGATCATTGTTCAGTATGAAGTTTCTTTTCAAGAGTTTGTTCCATGCCATTTCATACCATTTTGACTTTTGATATAAAAATAATATTTTGTCACGTGAAAATATATTGCTTGAAGGTATCCTTAATAATGTATTATTGCTTTTACCTCCAAGTGTTTCATAATTTCCAATAACAAAATCCGTTTTATATTTTATTGCTGAGTCTATTAAAATCTCAATGCAATTTTGTGTTAATTCATCATCACTATCTAAAAAAAATATATATTCACCTGTTGAAGCGTTTATTCCCGAATTTCTCGCTGCTGATAATCCTTTGTTACATTCATGGTAAATAATTTTTGTTTTATTTTCTGCCTTATATTTTTTTATTAATTCTATAGCTATCTTCATGCTGTTATCCGACCCACAGTCATCAATCAAAATAATCTCTATATTATTATATGTTTGATTTAACACAGACAATAAACACCTTTCAATATAAGGCGCAACATTATAAACAGGAATAATAATGGAAACTTTCATGTAAAATTAATAATCTGGCAATGATACATTTATTTTTTTATAAAAACGGACCCTATCTATTTGCATTTCAGCTGGGAGTTCTTCTGTCTCTAATTTACCTGTCCATGGTAAATATTCAAGTTGCATACTCAGAATTAAATATTTTTTTCCATCAAAGGGAAATTGATCTTCTCCTTTTTCCCAATCTTTTTTGTATACAAATGTGACTTTATTATTTATATAAAAGATTAATTCCTCTTCGTTGATAATTACTCCATAGGTGTTATATTTAGATTTATCTTCAATACTGACTGCTGAATGATTATTCAATTCATTATTATTTTCGATATAAAATGAATGAACTGTTTGATGTATAATATCTTCGTGATTAATGCTCTCCATGATGTCTATTTCTCCTGAATTATACGGATAATTCCTATTTTCATCTAGCAACCATATAGCAGGCCATGCACCTTTTACTTTCTTCATTTTTGCTCTAATTTCAACTTTACCATACTCAATGTTTATTTTATTTTTAGTCCATATGCCACCTGTTAGGTATGTTGCAGAATCTTCCCGTAGAAAATAATTTTTTATTCCCTTTAACGTTAATGAACCATTCTTTATGTCATAACATTCATTATTATTCGTCATAAATCTGATCCAAGGCAAAGTACTTTTAGTTCGCGGTATTTTGGACCAATATCTTAAATCTATTGAATCATTGAAATTATCCTCCCAAATAATTTGCCAGTTATTTTCATTTATCATGTTTTGTACCTTTTCCTCATCTGATATAATGCTACATGAAATGAATAAAAAAAATAGTAATAAACTTAAAATTGGGCAATAACTACTTAGTCTCATAAGTGATTTTATTATTATAATATAAAGCTATAATTTTCTTTAAAATAAATGGCAAGTTGCAGTATATTTTCCATTTTTTTTTCACTACGGAAAAATCAATCGATGAAATATAGCTATTAAGCATAGAATTATTTATATCATAATTAGCAAATAAATCAATTATTTTATTGCATCTGAATTGATTGATAAATTTTCTAAATTCCTCATTATGAGATTCTTCTTCTTTATATTTGTTAGTATAGCATAAAAAACTTTTTGTGTAATCATGTTTTTTTTTCATTGCTCTGTTAATGCCATCCAGATTATAATGTGTTAGAGTTTTGTTATAGTATGCAATTTCATAAGAAAGAATCATCCTAAACCACATATCTAAATCTTCTCCCATACTCATTTTTTCATCAAATCCTCCTATATCTAATGCTCTTTTTTTGTCAATTATTATAGATGAAGAACAAAATAAAAGATCATAATAAACCATTTCAAAATAATGATTCAAAATTCCTCTATATGATGTGGATGAAATTGTTTTCCTTGAAATATATCGAGAATTTTTGTAATAATCATAATTGCATCCCCACATTGAAGCATGTGGAAAATCACTAATCAAATTGCACATTTCTTCAAGATAAGTTGGTTCCCATAAATCGTCTCCATCAAGAAAAGCAATATAATTATATTGTGCCTCTTTCATCCCCAAGTTTCGTGCGCTTGAAACCCCCCCATTAGGTTTATCAATAATCTTGATTATTTTGTTTTGTAATGATTCAACTTGTTTTTTACTGTTGTCTGTAGAACCATCATTTATAACAATAATTTCATAATTTTTATATGTTTGGTTTAATACAGATTGAATTGTTTTTTTTATATTTTCCTCTTTATTATAAAGTGGTATCACAACAGAAATTGAAGGTATATTGTTCATTATTAAATCTATAATGGAATTATTAAAGAAATTTTTTTAGAAATGAAAAACTTTCTTCTCGTTTTTTATTCAAAATATTATGGACTATACTATAATTAATTTGTTGTTCGATTATAGAATAATCAATTTTATCTTCATCAATCAATCTATCTTTTAAGCTGAAGATTCTTAGCAGAGAAATAAAACGATTTAATCCCCTTTTTTTATTGCCTAAAACAATAAATGGTTTTTCAAAAATAATAGAAAATATTGTTCCATGAAATGAATCGGTAATAATAAATTCTGCATCCACAAATGCACGCAACCATTGTTCTATGGGTGGGAAAATGCATTTTTCTATTTCGTATTTGTTTGTTTCGATTAGAAATTGTTTTGGAAGCAATTCGAAAGGAATTAAGTTCTTATGTTTTGCAATTTCGTTTATAATATTGTTTTTTTTCTCGTCTTTATCCAAGATATAGACAAATAAATCACCCTTATTTGAGGTCGTTTTTTTGTTGTTCATTAGCAACAGGTAATCTTCTTTGCTCAATAACAGGGTGGGATCTAAAAGATGAACGGCATCCACACCAAAATATTTTCTGCATAATTCTACTCCTGAATCTTCTCTTAAAGATATGGCATGAAATTGTTTAGCAAGTCGGGCACATTCTTTTGTTTGTTCCTCAGTAAATTCCCATTCATCCACTCCAAAAGATGCCGCATAGGCAATTTTTTTTACTCGGCTTTCATATTCTATAAAATCGAGGAAATAATTTGTAAGGCATGGAGAGTATGGCGCACGCCATACTTGATCACTACCAACAATGTAAGCATCAAAAGCATATTTTTGATGAAGTTGCGTCAATTGTTCGGTTGATATTGTTTTTTTGGTCGTTTGAATGTTGTTTTTTATGAATGATCTTATATGTTGCAAGATAATTTCTTCTTGTTTTTTGGTCGGCAATACCTGAATGGCTATATTTCTATTAAAAGATTTCAATAGCACCCTTTTGATAAAAGAAGCATATTTTTGGTAACTACTATAATTAAAGTCTCTATCGATAGTCCATACTTCATGCCCCATATCTTTCAATACCTTTTGTAGAGCATAGTTTTGCAATATACCTCCATAATTTTTATGCAAGGGTTGAGTAAGTATTCCGATTTTCATTGGTTAATCAATAATATGTAGATTTTCACTTGTTGGTCTTCTTAGTGATAATGTAGTTTTAAAATTATCTTCAGGTATTCCAACAGCAATAAGGCAGATTATTTTTTCAGATTCCCTTAATCCAAGAATATTTTGTACTTTTTTGTCTGCATCAATAGTCATTCCCCAATGTGCCGGGCAGGCACCTATTTTATAATAATGCAGTGCATACAATAAATTCATTAAATATATTCCGCCATCTATAAATAACTGATTCCGTTCTCCAATTGAATAAAAATAATTGCGATCACTAGTTAATACAATCAATTGGGCTAATTTTTCATCGTATCCTTTTAATCCTCCTTGAATTTTTAAAATGCTGTTTATTTTTTCTTTATTTTCTAATAAATAAACTGATACACTTTGTCTATTACATACAGATGGAGCATTATTTGCTAAATCAACTGCTTGTTGAAATATTTCAACGGAAATTTTTTCACCTGTAAAATTTCGGACACTGCTTCTTGAGGAAGAAAATTCTTTAAAATCGGAATGAATGGATTTGAAAAATGTGTCTTTTGTATGAGATTTCATAGGATCTCCCGATATGTTTAAATTACTTTTCAAAAACTCATAATCTTCTACGGGGAAATAATCAGAAATATCTATCCTATTTTTTTGATGAATATCATAATAGACACATAAATTTAATATTGCTGCTTGTATATGAGTGCGATTCTTCACAGTGGGAAGATCTATGCTTTTGAGATATTCGATAAGTTCTTTTATTTTGCGTTCAGCAAAACGAAATCTTATGGGATCATAAAGAAATCCTTTTTCAATGGAATGATAAAGCAAAGTTATTTCGGATTCTTTTTTGTTAAATGTATCTTTTTTAAATACAGAAGAATGTTTTTTATATAGTTTAAAATCCTCTATGTAATTTTTTCGGAGTATCCGGGAATTACGATAACCTTTTATTTTGGCTACTGTTTTTTCGCCTAATAATTTTTTTGTAATAGTTTTTATTTCATTCATTTTATTGGATAATTTTCGTTTTAATTTTTTTTAATCCATTAATGAAGTAGATTTTTTCATCGGAACTCAACCCTAAAAAGAAAATTACATTTATAGAACTAACTATAGCCGCTAATGCAACGATGATGAATCTATGAATTGATATATCCATAAATATGTAAAATAGCAAGGGAATAACAACAGCTGTGAAACTCACGATCATTATCTTTAATATTACCTGATAAAAGAATTTATCAAGTTTTAATTTTACGAGTTTTTTTAAAATTAATAATCTAAGCGTTAATGCTATAATAGAAATGCCGATGCTTATATAGATTGTAACTTGCGGTTGAAATCCGAGTTTTAAAAACAGATAAGAAACAGGCAAATTCAGAATCAATAACCCCCCTACAACACTTTGATAGAGCTTTATTTTTCCGGAAGCTTGAGCAGCGGTCATCAACGGACCCGAAATGCAATCGATTAAAACATTGATGATCACCAGTCGTGTAAAAATGACGGTATATTCGGGTACCGTTTTAAGCCATAATCTCAGTATTTGTTCGGTTTCGAGCAAGATAGGAAGCGAGAGGGTAAAAAGCAAAAAAAAAGAATATTTGGCTCCTCTAAAAATTAGCTGATGCATATATTTTAAATTGT
>JAAYRN010000224.1 GCA_012518765.1 Bacteroidales bacterium | reverse complement strand
GTTTCACCTATAAGTTCTTTTAAAATAGGGATTAAAAAAGTGTTGTTAAATAAGTTTTCACCAAATATATTTTCTAACACTTTGGGTTGTACAAAAGGAGATAAAATAATAAATGTAAACAAACATTTAGGACATCGGCAACACCAACTGTCTGTTTTACTGCCTACATTACAGCTTTTGAAAACAGGAAAATAATCGGAAAACTGTGAAAATAACAACGCTATTTGCATTTCGTTTAAAGGGCGTAAGTAGCTAAAATAATTTACGTCCTTATTGATATAAGTGTTTACATATTGCCTAAAATCAGCCTCAAAATCAAAAGATTTAGAATATTGATGGTTGATGTCCGAGCCTTTTATCGTAGCTTCGTTGGCACTGGATTCGTTGGAAAGAGCAATGTGTTTTTTCTGTGAAAGTAAGGCAATCAACACACTGTAAAAAGCTAACATAGCCGAAAAGGGAGTATGTCCGTTTAAAAAGTTTTTTGCGTTCAAATCCAATAAGTTTTTGTCTATACTGCGATAAATGGGAATGTAAACATCGCTATAACCTCCTATTTCTACACAAGATAAACTTGCACCTCTTGGATTGATAATCAGCGGAGTTATATCTTGTTTTTGAGCCTTTAATAATTCTAAACTCACCACCGAATCCTTTCCTCCTCCTATGGGAACGAGAAATTCGTTGTTGAGTGTAAAGTTCTCTAATTCATGTTGTTTGTCGCTTTCAGATACTATTTCTACAAATTTGTCAAAAGAAGTACGTATGTGATTGCAATAAAAAAATTCACCCAAACCGTGGTAATATATTTTTTGCCACCACTTTATGGCATTTTCATCTAAATGTCCAGCTTTTATAAAAACTTTTGGCGAACAAGTACACTTCCAATAACTGATTAATTCTATCATACCAATCTGAAAAATAATATTTTCCAAGCTACTTAGCGATTTATTTTCAAAAAAATCTTGAAAAGCTACATGGCGGGGAATGACAGTTGTAGGGCGAAAAGTAATGGTTTCTCCTATGCTAAAATCAAAGGAAATAATGAGTTTATCTTCCTCTAAATTATAGTGATAAGCGTGATAAGTAAAAGTAGGATATTGTTTTCTCAACTTATGAAACAAAGTAGAATTATCTTGAATTGCCATTTGTTTTTTTATTTGCAAAAATAATCAATATTCTGGTATGATAATTTGCAAAGACAGTATTTATTGTTGTTTGACAAGAAACGATGGACACAATTAAAGTAGTAAAGTGGAAAAATTATAAAGAATAGGATGTTTGTATTGTAAGAAAAATGTTTATTTTTGCTATCTGAAAAATAAAAACACAATGAAAAGGTTCGCCATTGTATTAATATGTTTTGTTGTACAAATTGGATATGCACAATTGCTTGATTCTGTATCCTTATCGGAGTTGACAATGTATAAATCCTTGCAAAAAGCAAACAAAGTTTCACCCGATAGCGTTTATCGGTTGACTGTTTTTTTTAAAAAAGAAAAGAATTTGGGCGAAGCCTTGATCAAATTCACTAATTTACAAGAATTGCGTATCAAATCGGTTAAGCTAAAAGAAATACCCCCTCAGGTGTTTGAATTGAAGCAGCTTGTTATTTTAGAAGTTTCTAATTGCCAGCTAATTGAAATACCCAATCAAATAGCTAAACTTAGTAATTTAACGCATTTGATTTTAAGTAGAAATTATTTGGTCAATTTACCGTCAGCCTTTAAATACTTGAAAAAATTAGAATACCTTGATATTTGGAGTAATTCCATCGTTGTTTTTCCAGACGAAATGGCTGAGTTAAAAGAAACCCTACGTATTGTGGATATGCGCGTGATCTATATGAATGATTTACGCAAAGAAGAACTACAAAAACTACTACCGAATACAAAGTTTTATTTCTCACAATCATGCGATTGTCATTGATATTTAGCATGCCACATAAAGTAATACAAATCAATCGAAAAAAAACAAAAAGTATAACATAAATTATTCTATCTTTGTAAAATAATATATTACATAACTAAATAAAACTAAAGTATTGAAAATGAAAAAATTATTAGTATTGTTAAGTGCATTATTATTGATAAATGTATCAAAAATGTATGCAGACGAAGGCATGTGGTTATTGATGCTTTTAAAGGATAAAAACATCAATACCATGCAGGAAAAAGGATTGAAGTTAACCGCAGAACAAATTTACGATGTCAACCAATCGTGTTTAAAGGATGCCATCATAGGTTTGGGTAATTTAGGCAGACCTTTTTGGCATTTCTGCACAGGTGAAATAGTTTCACCCGAAGGTTTATTTTTCACCAATCACCATTGTGGATACGGTATGATACAATCGCATTCAACCGTAGAGCATGATTATTTAGCCGATGGATTTTGGGCGTATGAAAAAAGCCAAGAGTTACCTAATAGCGGAATAACAGCTTCTATATTAGTGCGTATGGAAGATGTAACCGACCAAGTAAAAGCTGTTTTAACAGACGATATGGACGAAAACAAACGTAACGAAGCCATTCGAAAAATATCCAAAGAAATTTCAGATAAAGCTAAAGAAGGAACACATTACGATGCTTATGTTACCGATGTATTCAATAGCAATCAGTTCTTTTTGTTTGTTCACGTAATTTACAAAGATGTACGTTTAGTAGGTGCACCTCCAACCGCTATGGGAAAATACGGTGGCGATACCGATAACTGGTCCTGGCCCCGCCATACAGCCGATTTTGCTATGTTTCGTATTTACACCGCACCCGATGGCTCACCCGCCACATATTCAAAAGACAATGTTCCTTTGAAACCCAAACATTTTTTACCTATCAGTATTAAAGGTGTAAAAGAAGATGATTATGCTATGATTATGGGATTTCCCGGAACAACCAATCGTTACATCACCTCTTTTGGTTTACAAGAAACTATGGATGTTACCAATACATTACGTCACGAAATAAGAGACGTGAAAATTAATGTATTACGCGAAGAAATGGCATCTGACCAAAAAATCAGAATTCAATATGCGTCAAAATATGCCAGCTGCTCTAATTATTGGAAATATTCAAACGAGCAAAACAAAGCTTTAAAAGCATTGAATACCATTGATATTAAACGAGAAATAGAAAAACAATACCTACAGTGGGCTACAGGAAAAGACGCTAAATACAGCAGAGTCCTTACCGATTTAGAAGCAAGCTATACCAATCGTAAACCCTATGCCATTGCTCGTATGTATGTATTAGAAGGATTGTTAACCGGTCCCGAACTTCCTTATTTTGCTTACCAATGTTCAGGTTTGATAAATGCTTTAGATACAGGTTCTCAAGAGTATGTTGATAAGCTTATAGAAAGAATTAAAGGAACGGCAGCTAAATTCTATAAAGACTACAACCAAGAAACCGAACAAAAACTAATGATAGCCTTATTTGATTATGTTTATAAAAATATGGATTCTCAGTATTATCCAAGTTTTATGAACGATGTACAAAAGAAATACAAAGGCGATTTTTGTAAATATGTACAAGTAATGATGAAAAAATCTGTTTTTGCTTCCAAAGAAAAATTAGATGCATTCCTTGAAAAACCCAATTTAAAAGTATTAAAATCAGATTTAGCCATGCTAACCGGAATAAGTATATTTGAAAAATACCGCGAATTAACTATACTTATGCAACAAGCGGGCGAACGTTTGGACGTATCAAATCGTTTGTTTGTAGAAGGCTTATTGGATATAAACCAAGGCAAAGCCATGGCACCCGATGCAAACTCAACCATTCGTTTGACTTACGGTACTGTAAACTCTTATTATCCAAGAGATGCTGTTTTCTATAATTACTATACAACCATAGAGGGTGTAATGGAAAAAGAAGACCCAAATAGTACAGAATTTATTGTACCCCAGCGTTTAAAAGATTTATACAAAGCCAAAGATTTTGGTCCCTATGCTAACGAAAAAGGTGAATTAGCTGCTTGTTTTATTTCAAACAACGACATTACAGGCGGTAATTCAGGTTCACCAGTTATCAATGCAAATGGAGAATTAATCGGTTTAGCTTTTGACGGAAATGGAGAAGCCATGTCGGGAGATATTGATTTTGAAAAAAATCTGCAACGCTGTATCAACGTAGATATACGCTATGTAATGTTTATTATTGATAAATATGCAGGAGCTACTAACCTTATTAATGAAATGACCATTGTAAAATAAGAAATAATCATCCTAATTTTAACGCCATGGGTTTACTCATGGCGTTTTTTTTATACTTTTGCAAACAAATAATACATAATGAAACATATTCTACATTATTTTCCTGAGCTAACAGTTAGTCAACAACAACAACTTGAAAAACTCCTGCCTTTGTATAAGGAATGGAATAAACGGATTAATGTTATATCAAGAAAAGATATACATAATTTATACCTCCATCACGTGTTACATTCGTTGAGTATAGCCCAATTGATTTCTTTTAAACCCAACACTTCTGTATTGGATGTAGGCACAGGAGGAGGTTTCCCGGGTATTCCTTTGGCTATTTTATTCCCTGATTCTCATTTTCATTTGGTTGACTCCATAGGTAAAAAAATAAAAGTAGTAGAGGCTGTAGTTAATGAATTGGGTTTAAAAAATGTAAGCTATACGCATGCACGCGTAGAAGATGTGAAATTTAGTTATGATTTTATTATAAGTCGGGCGGTAACATCCTTGCCTGTCTTTGTTAAATGGGTTGAAAATAAGTATAATAAAAACTCATTCAATGTGTTAAAAAATGGAATCCTCTATCTTAAAGGGGGAGATATAAACGAAGAATTGGCGGAGCTATATCCTCAAAAAACTAATGTGTATCCAATAAGTATGTGGTTTGAGGAAGATTTTTTTAAAGAAAAATACATTTTACACCTTCCTTTTAAAGAAAAATCCCTATAGGTTTACGGAGTAATAATTAAAAAAAGGGCATCTGTTTTTGCAGTATGCCCTCCGTAAAAATTATGAAAACAATTATTTTAAAGCATCTTTGAAAGCTGCGTTATTTTTATAATTTCTAAATTCAATATCTTTCAGAGCTTGTTTTTTAAGTTCGGGGTCTAATTTACAAGCCTCAACTAAACTTTTATATAAAATATTTGTATCGTTGGTTCTGGCGCTGATAATAGCTAATAGGTAATAATCCTTAGCTGTTTTGTTTTGAATACAATCAATAGTAGCTTTAGCTGCGGTATAATCTTTTGATAACAATTGATTTAAGGCAACATTATAGTCGCATTTTGAAGTGCTAAAATTGTTAATGGCAGCAGTGTAATCTCCAATTTTCATATACACAACACCTAAGTTATAGCTTTGGTCAAAACCTGCTTTTTTCGATGCCTCGAAATATTCTTTGGCTTTTTCTATATCGCCATCCAAAAAGGAAATGATTCCAAAATTATTCAATACTTCGCTATTGTTAGGATTCAATTCCTTGGCTTTGTTTAACATGGTAAGGGCTTCGTCTTTTTCGCCTTGTAAATATTTTACACATGCTAAGTCATTATAACCACGATAGTTGTTGGTGAAAATTTGAGTTGCTTTGGTATAAATTTCCGCTTTTGTTTTCATGTCATTGGTTAACGATGCGGCATATAAAAGCTCATCGTTTGATAAAGATTCAGGGTTATTAGCTGCAAGTTCGGCTATTTCTTCATCTGTTTTTTTATCTTCCATGACATTTACTTTTATGATGGCACGACGCAAACTTGGTAATATTTCATTGTCTACCTCATCATAAATAGCTATCATGTTACGAATTTGTTGTTCTCTTTGATCCATATCATTTTGTGATTTTATCACATTGATAATTTTACTCTTATCTTGGATTGAAGAGTTTTCCAATGCTTCAATAAATCCGTCCCAGTCTTCACCATTATCTTTTATTTCATATTTGATATCCTTTTTAATGTCAGATGCTCTTACTTTTTCTGCTCTGGCTTTGTTACGGATAAACTTGTCGTATTCTCTTTCAAACCATTTTTTTCCTGTAGCGGAGCGGTTGCTCGATAATTCTTGATTACGTTTCAACTCTCCTTCAGGAGATGCCCAACCAAGTATGTCGACCGAAAGGATATTGTTTGATTCTGATATGAAAGTAATTAGATTGTTTAAAGCTTCTTTATTTTCTTCTTTTTGATTAAATGGTAAATTCCAATTTAATACGTCTCTATTTAATTCAAAGTAGATAATACCTGTTTCAGTAATTACTTGAGGTCCTTTGTAATTATGGTTGGCTAAGACAAAAAACGAACCGTTTATCGCTTCGTCGGGATAGCTTAGCTTAGGCTCTACAGAAATTTTCTCTGAAGTATTGATGGTTCCGTCAGCAAGTTTGACAGGGTCTAAGGTTGCTGATTTTTTCTTTAAATTTGCTTCTATTTCCAAAATTAATTCACAGTTTTCGTACATGGGTTTATAATCAATGGTTTGATTATATGTGAATTTTCCTCCAGCTTTATATCCAATAGTTTGATTGTCGCCTTTTACTTTTTCGCCTTCCAAGTGGATAACGGGTAGTCTTACGGTTTCTCCTTCAGAAGTTTTAATGATAGGCTCAAGGCTTAGGGTAGCTTTCTTATTGAAATATTTTTGTGGATAAGTACCTTGAATTTCCATAGTCATCTTACCTCCGTGTGCTTCAAGAGGGTTGGGAGTAACTGAGTAGGAAACGCTTGATTGTTTTTTTACCATTTTCTTTAGCCCACAACTTGAAAATGTTAACATCAAACTACTAAGTAATAAAACTGTGATAACTTTAAATGTTTTCATACTAAAAATATGTGTTTAAATTGATTATTAATTTTATTTTTTTCGTTCATAAGTATATTTCGGATAACTAATATCATCTTTCACAACAAAACTTTGAGGATAGGTTTCTGCTATATGTTGCTGAAAACCACGAGCATTAGACCGAGTTCTGAAATCACCTACGCGAACCCTAAAGTTGGGTTCTTTGAATGTAATGTAAGTTTTGATTCTTGGGTAGCGAGAAGCAAACTCGTTGCGGACGCCTATGGCCTGTTGTCTGGAATTATTACCGGAGTCAAAAAATATTTGCACCCTATATCCTTTTTGTTTTCCTTCTAAGGCTTTGTTGGAAGAAATGTGCTGTTCTAACAGTTTATTTATCTCTGGACTGGCGATAATCTCAACCTGTGATTTTGCGGAAAAACTTCCATAAATCACTGTAATCAAAATAAATATACCTAATCGCAAAATATCCATTAAAGCGTTTTTTTGTTGTGAATTTTAAGTCTGCTAAATTACAAAAAAAAACCTTATGTTTTACAACGAAAATTGATTTTTATGTAATCAATAAATTAAATAGTTGAATAAATACGAAACTTATTAGGTTTTTTATCGTATTTTATATTATTTTTGCATCCGATAAATACCGTATAGAATCTGAATGTGCAATGAAACTTAAAGTTCGATTGATAAAATTTGTTTTACGTAAAGCAGGTTTTCATATTGATTATACTGTACCTCCTGAAGCACACCGAAGTGTGGTTGTTTTTGCCCCTCATACCAGTGTGTGGGATTTTATCATAGGCAAAATGGTTTTTGTGGCAATGGGAGTTAATATTAAGTTTATGATAAAAAAAGGTTTTTTTAAATTTCCAGTCAAAAGACTTCTGCTGAAATGGGGAGGAATACCTGTAGATAAAAACCGCATACGCATGCTTCCTGTAGATGTAGGAAATATTATTAAAAAATCGGATAAAATGGCAATATTGGTAGCCCCAGAAGGAACCAGAAAACTTGTTAAATCCTGGAAAAGAGGATTTTATTTTATTGCAGAATATGCTCAGGTACCTATGGCTTTGGGATATTTAGATTGGAAAACAAAAAAAGGAGGGATAGGTCCCTGTGTATATCCAAGTGGAAATTATGAAAAAGACCTCAAAATAATTCAAGATTTTTATAGAGGCATGCAAGGAAAACATCCCGAAAGATTTAACCTATGAAAAATATAAAAAAAACACTTCAGTTTACGTATGAGATATTGAAAAAAATACTGATTGCGATTTTTACTCTCATTATAAAATTGTATCAATTAATTGTATCACCCTTTTTCCCTCCCTCTTGCCGATTTACACCCACATGCTCAGCTTATGGACTACAAGCCATAAAAAAACACGGACCATTCAAAGGAGGATGGTTGACTTTAAAACGTATATTATCCTGTCATCCTTGGGGGAAAAGTGGACACGACCCCGTACCTTAAAAACTGGAAATATAAGTGCAAGATAAGGTAGAAACATCCCGTTTAATTCCAAAAAAACAAGCATACATCCATATTACAGAGGCGTAAATTGAAAAAATGAACTTTTTTTAGACGTTTATTTGCAAGAAAATCAGATGCTTAAATGTCTTTTTACTTATTTTCAATCTAAAGTTGGTATTAAATGTTTTTTTTTTTACTTTTGCATAGCTTTTTAAAAGTGACCAATGGTGTAATGGTAGCACTGCAGATTTTGGTTCTGCCTGTCTAGGTTCGAGTCCTGGTTGGTCAACAAGGTTTACCTTATGGTAACTGTTTTTTTAATAGATATTTGTAAAGGAGAAACTAAGTTTTCTCCTTTTTTAGTAATATAACACTATGAGCATAATAAATAAAGAATTGATAACCAACTTTGTCGAAGAAGCTATTGTTGATACTAATCTTTTTATTACGGATATAAAAGTAAAAAGAGATAATACAATTTTTGTGTTTATAGATGGAGACCAAGGTGTTACTATAGAACAATGTGTAAATATAAGCCGATATGTAGAAAAATATTTAGATAAAAATAGAATTGATTTTGAATTAAATGTATCATCGTTCGGAATTGGAAGACCCTTAGTTTTATTTCGTCAATATAAAAACGCCATAGGAAAAACATTGAGTGTGAAATTTGAAGACAACACCAAGTGTACAGGTAAACTTATAGAAGCTACCGAAGAAAAACTTGTTTTAGAAATAAAAGGCACAAAAAAACAACCCTCGATTAATCGAGAAATTGTGATGAAAGATATAAAAGAAGCAAAAGTTGAAGCAGTATTTAATAAAAAATAAAAATAAAAAATGAAAGAGGATTTAAATTTAATAGAATCGTTTTCAGAATTTAAAGATCTAAAAAATATAGATAGAGAAACATTTATGTTTATATTGACCGATATATTTAAGCACATGTTGTTGAAAAAATACGGTCAAGAAGCAAATGTTAATGTTATTGTAAATGTAGACAAAGGAGACGTTGAATTTCAACGTTGGTTGGAAATAGTAGAAGACGGAGAATTAACAGACGACACCACTCAAATAGAACTCTCTAACGCCATTAAAATAGAACCTGATTTTGAAGTTGGAGAAGAATTGTGTGAAAAGATTAAACTACAAGACTTTGGAAGAAGAGAAATACTGTCTTTGCGTCAAAACTTGGTAACAAAACTCATGGAATACGAAAGCGATGTTGTATATCAAAAATACAAAGATCGTGTAGGAGAAATTGTAGCAGGTACAGTGAATCAGGCATTTAAAAAGGAAATTATCTTTTTCGACGAAGAAGGTATAGAAATCGTGCTACCTAAGACAGAACAAATACCGGGAGACTTTTATAAAAAAGGAGACCCTATACGAGCCGTTGTCATTAAAGTAGAACCAAGAGTAAACGCTTCATACATAGTAGCTTCTCGTACTTCTCCTGTTTTTCTCGAACGACTTATGGAAGAAGAAATACCTGAGATTTACGATGGACTTATTATCATAAAAAACATAGTACGTGTTCCGGGTGAAAGAGCTAAAATTGCTGTAGAAACATACGATGATCGTATAGACCCAGTAGGTGCTTGCGTAGGAATGAAAGGCGTTCGTATACACGGAATTGTAAGAGAATTGAGAAACGAAAATATAGATGTTATAAACTATACCTCAAACAATAGTTTGTACATATCCAGATCACTAAGCCCTGCTAAAATAACAAGTCTTGAGCTAAATGAAGAAACCAAAAGTGCTCACGTATTTATGAAACCTGATCAAATTTCATTGGCTATAGGAAAAGGCGGCAGTAATATTAAATTAGCAAGTAAACTAACCGGATATGAAATAGATATTTTCCGTAACGATGTTATAGACGAGGAAGATGTTGAACTTCAGGAATTTGCAGATGAAATAGACCAATGGATACTCGACACCTTTAAAAACATTGGGTGCTATACAGCTAAAAATGTATTGGATATAAATAGAGAAGAATTGATAGAACGTACTGATTTAGAAGAAGAAACAGTAGACGAAGTGCTTCGTATTATCAGAGCTGAATTCGAGTAATAACATTTTATTGGAGTTTTTAACATCACAGAATATTAAAAAAATATTATATGTCAGGAGAAAAGAAAAAAATAATACCAAGATTAGGAAAAGCAGCTAAAGAATTTAACATTGCTACTTCTACTATAGTGGAATTTTTGAAGGAAAAGGGACACAGTATCGAAAATAATGACAATACAAAACTGACTTTAGAACTGTATGAACTTATAAATCAAAAGTATAAAACGGATAAAGATGTAAAAGAAGAATCCGAAAAAATTGAAATAGGAAGCGGATTAAAAACAGTTTCTTCTTCTGATGAAATCACAGAACCCTCCAAAGATCAGGAAGTAGAAGATACAGAAGTTATTATAAAACAAACTTCTATCATAGAAAAAGTAGAACCTGAAACTCCAAAAGAAGAAGACACCAAAGAAAAAATAGACTTCAAAGCTGAAATACAAAAACCCAACATAAAAACAGTAGGGAAAATAGATTTAGAGAAAAAAAGCAAACCCAAAAAGAAAGATAAAAAAGAAGACAAATCTACAGTTGAAAAAGAGACAAAAAAAGTAAAAAAAGAAGCAACAAAAGAAACTAAAACGAAAGAAAAGAAACTAAAAACAGAAACAAAACAAATAGAAATAAAAGAAGAAGAACAAAAATCTGAAGAAAAAATTACGGAAACTATTCAGGTAGAGCAAGATATACTTCAAGAAGAACCTGCAATAGTCGATGAGCAAAAAGAACAACCCGTAGAAGAAGAAACAGAACAAACAATTTCAGCAGAAGAGAATCCATTAGAAACGGACAGAAGAGATGTAGAAAAAGTAGATTTTCTTAATAAAATAGAGACCAAACAACCTGTAGTTCTTGGCAAAATAGATTTAGGAGGTATGAATACGCGTACAAAACCTAAGAAAAAAACAGCAGAAGAACTAAGAGCAGAAAGAAAAGAAAAAAGAGAAAAAGAACTTGAACTAAAAAAACAACAACAAGAGCTAAGAAAAAAACAGCAAGCAGAAAAAGCACTTGCCAAAAAACAATCAAAAACGAGTGTAGACGAATTGCATAGTGAGATAGATAGTTCAGATTCAAGTAAGAAAACTGCTTCTTCGTCTGGTAGTATTGACAGAAAAGATAAAAAGGAAAAGAGAAAACGAATTAAAACATCCTATAAAAAAGAGTCAGACTTAGCAGGCTTAGACGATGAATTTAAAAAACGTAAGGATAGACACTCTTCTTCAAAAGGAGATAAGAGAAATGTATTTACCGAAGAAGATATTGACAAGCAAGTCAGAAAAACGTATGCCCGAATGGCACCTACGGGCAAAACAAGAGCATCCAAATACAGAAGGGAAAAAAGAGAGCTTATTCAACAAGAAATGAGTATGGCTTTGGAGCAAACCGAAAAAGAAAAAAATATTTTAAAAGTAACGGAATTTATTACAGCAAACGAATTAGCTAACATGATGAATATTCCTGTTACTCAAATTATTACAACATGTATGAGTGTCGGACTTGCTGTAGCCATCAACCAACGCTTAGGAGCAGAAACGATTTCACTCTTAGCCGAAGAATTTGGTTTTACTGTACAATTTGTTGGTGTAGACGAAGAAGAAGAGGAAGAAATAGAAGAAGTTAATCCCGAAGATTTGGTCGAACGTTCACCTATTGTTACCGTTATGGGACACGTTGACCACGGAAAAACTTCCTTGCTTGATTATATAAGAAAAACAAATGTAATTACCGATGAAGCCGGTGGAATTACCCAACACATAGGAGCTTACGAAGTTACACTTCCAAGCAAAAAACGAATTACATTTTTAGATACACCCGGTCACGAGGCTTTTACAGCCATGCGTGCGAGGGGTGCTAAGGTTACCGATATAGTTATTATAGTCATAGCTGCTGATGATAGCATTATGCCGCAAACAGTAGAAGCTATTAATCATGCACAAGCAGCAGGTGTTCCTATTATTTTCGCTATCAATAAAATAGATAAACCAGCAGCCGACCCTGAAAAAATACGTTCAGGATTGGCAAATATGAATTTATTGGTAGAAGAGTGGGGCGGAAAAATACAAAGTCAAGATATTTCGGCTAAAAAAGGAATGAACATAGATGTACTACTTGAAAAAGTACTTATTGAAGCTGAAATGCTTGATTTAAAAGCAAATCCAGATACCATAGCAACAGGTACTGTCGTGGAATCCTCGCTGGACAAAGGACGCGGATACGTTGCCAAAATATTGGTACAAAATGGAACTCTAAATACCGGTGATGTCATAGCCGCAGGTACCGCATGTGGAAAAATAAGAGCAATGTACAATGGAAGGAATCAGCTAATTACAGAAGCAGGTCCCTCTGTTCCTGTATTAATACTGGGACTGAATAATGCACCACAAGCAGGAGATGCGTTCAGGGTATACAGAGAAGAACGAGATGCTAAAAATATAGTAAACAAACGCATACAACTATTGAGAGAACAAGGATTACGAACACAAAAACACATCACTCTTGACGAAATAGGAAGACGCATAGCTATAGGTGATTTTAAAGAATTGAACATCATTATTAAAGGAGACGTGGATGGATCTATTGAAGCCTTGGCTGATTCAATATTACGGTTATCAACTTCCGAAATACAAATCAATGTAATCCATAAATCGGTAGGGCAGGTGGTGGAATCTGATGTATTATTAGCCTCTGCATCCGATGCTATTATTATAGCTTTCCAAGTACGTCCTTCGGGAAGTGCCAAAAAATTAGCAGAACAAGAACAAGTTGATATTCGTATATATTCCATTATTTACGATGCTATTAATGATTTGAAAGAT
>JAAYRN010000223.1 GCA_012518765.1 Bacteroidales bacterium | reverse complement strand
TATTGATTATCTTTGTTATCGTTGCTATAAAAACGAATGCAAAAACCATTCATATTACGGATACCTTGTCGTGGAAAAAACCATATACATTTTATATAACGGAAGAGTATTGTTATTCGTATTTGTATTTTGAAGGAGCACATTTGCAAGCATATAAAGAGGTTTTAATGCCTCACTATACCCGTAAAGTAGATTTAGTAAGCGAACACGTCGATGTGTCTGTTTCTTTAGAAAATGAAGTATGGGAAAAATTAAGTACAGAAGAATTGAATTTTATAGATAAGGATTCAATAAAAGATGTATTGCATATAGAAACACAGATAGGCTATACACAAAAGAAGCCATTTTTACAGTATAAATTTCTGCCTTTTAGGAAAAATGGAAACACCTATGAAAAATTAATTTCATACCACATAAAAATCGTACCAGGGGATAATAAAAAAAATATCAAACAAAAATCACGAACATATGCAAGCCGTTCTGTGCTAACAAGTGGTAGTTTTTATAAAATAGCTGTTTCAAAAACAGGCATACATAAAATTACTTATTCCGATTTTGAAAGTTTGGGAATAGATCTTACTTCTTTAAATATCAATAATATATCTATATTTGGAAACGGTGGAAATGTACTACCCGAAAATACCAATCATTTTACTTACGACGATTTGAACGAAGTGCCCATTCAGGTAGTAGACAAAAATAACAATGGAAAATTTGACACCGATGATTATGTGGTTTTTTATGCTAAAGGCATCATAAGTTGGGAGTTAAAAGATTCACAATATCAGCACAAAATCAACATTTATTCCAGCAATGGATATTATTTTATAAATGTAGACCCTCAGGTGGGAGAAAAAAAACGAGTACAGCCTGTTACCGAAACAAATATATCCAAAACTCATGATATACACAGCTTTTATTATTACGATGTATATGAAAAAGACCTCATCAATCCAGACGAGGTTAGTCGTATATGGTTTAGCGAAGCTTTTGACATAAATTTATCGCAAAATTACTCATTTTCAATTCCCGATGTACTCGAAAACAAAGCTATAGATTTGATTTTTAGCGTTGCCGCAAAATCGCCTTCAAGTTATTCCCAGTTTAGAATAACAGTTAACAATACAAGTAATTATTCCATAAATATACCTCCAAATTCACCCAGATACAGCGGCAGTATTACCAAAAGTTCATATTCTTTTATGCCAAATTCCAATACAATTAATATAAACATGACGTATTCCAAACCTACCAACAACTCTAAAGGTTACATGGATTACATCGAATTACACGCAATATGTAAATTAAAAATGCACAGCAATCAGATGAGTTTTCGCAACATTGATGTAGTGGGAGCGGGGAATGTGGCAGAATATACATTTGATACCAAAGGAAATACAGTAACAATATGGGATGTTACCAATCCTCATGATATAAGGAAAATCGATGGACGCAAGAATGGAAATAATATTTTATTCAAATTGAAAGCCGATAGCTTAAAAGAATTAATAGCTTTTCACGGTTCCGATTTTTATGCCATAACTCCCATTGGAAAAATAGCCAATCAAAATTTGCACGGAAATACTACCGCCGATTTTGTAATCATAACACATCCCGATTTTTTGACTTATGCCAACCAATTGGCTGATTTCAGAAAAAGCAACGACAATATGACTACCTTAGTAGTTACTACTCAACAGATATACAATGAGTTTAGTAGCGGAGCACAAGATATATCGGCAATACGCAATTACCTAAAAATGTTGTACGATAGAAATACAGTTAATTATCCCAACAATGTATTGTTATTTGGCAAACCTTCTTATGATTTTCGCAATATCACAAAAACAAACAGTAATTTTATTCCTAACTACCAAGGAACTGAAGCGTTTTTTGCTACAGGTTGTTTGTCTACAGATGATTTTTTTGTAAAATTAGACGATGGCGAAGGCGAAAGAAACTACGGTAGCATGGATATGGGATTGGGACGATTGCCCGTAAGTACTAAAAACCAAGCACAGATAGTGGTTCAAAAAATAATTAATTACGGAGCTCAAAAATCTTTAGCTACTTCTTCAAACGAAGTTTCTAATTTTGCAGATTGGAGAAATGTGATTACCGTTTCAGCCGACGATGATGCCGACGGAGACCACATCGTAAATGCTGAAAATATAGCCCATGTAGTACATCAAAACTTCCCAGTTATCAATATAGAAAAAATATATTTAGACGCATATAAAAAAATATCGACTTCCCAAGGACAACGCTATCCAGATGCTAACATTGCTATGAATCAGCGTGTAAACAAAGGAACTTTGATGTTTACTTACATGGGACACGGAGGAAATAACGGCTGGGCACACGAGCGATATTTAAAACTTTCGGATATACATTCATGGACAAACAAATATGCCTTGCCCTTATTTTACGCAGGCTCTTGTTCTTTTGGAGCCTACGACAAAACCTCATCCATATCGCCATCGGAAGAAATGTTGGTAAAATCAGATGGGGGAGGAATAGCTATCATTTCCGCTACCAGAGATTCGTATCCTACTTCCAATGAGAATTTTGGAAAAAAACTGCATTATTACGCTTTTCAAAAAGTAAACAACAAACATCGCACATTGGGACAAGTATTTTCCGATTCGAAAAATGAAAGTGGAAATGTAGAAATGTACGTAATGATAGGCGACCCTTCCTTAACATTAGCATATCCCAAAGCAGAAATAACTACAGATAGCATCAACGGCGTAGGCATAAGCTCGTTTAATGATACCATCAAAGCCTTGAGTTTTGTTACCATAAAAGGAAGAGTAGTAGACAACAACAATCAAATACTCAACGACTTTAACGGATATATTTACCCTACTATTTACGATAAACCATCAAAAACAACCACCTTGTTGAATAATCCACGAAGTGTGGCTAAAACTTTTTTATTGCAAAAAAACATCCTATTTAAAGGAAAAGCAAGTGTGAAAAATGGAAAATTTGAATTTTCTTTTATCGTACCTAAGGACATAAATTTTGAATACGGTTTTGGGAAAATAAGCTATTATGGATATGATAATCAGTTGGATGCAAACGGTTTTGATAGTTTATACATAGGAGGAATAAAAGATACCATTATAGACGACAACGAAGGGCCTGAAATAAAACTATATTTGAATAATTCCAATTTTGTAAACGGAGGAATTTCTACTCCCAATCCTACATTAATAGCCTATATACAAGATGAAAATGGAGTAAATACAGTAGGAACCGGAATCGGGCACGATATAGTGGCTTATTTGGACGGAGATATGAGCAAAAGTTTTATTTTAAATGACTTCTTTGAATACGATGAAAACAGCTACACCTCTGGAAAAGTATCGTATATGTTAAATGATTTATCGACAGGTAGCCATACCTTGACAGTAAGAGCATGGGATGTATTAAACAATATGGGCGAAACCAGCATTGATTTTAATGTAGTTAAAGATGAAAAATTGACGCTGAGCCATGTGTTAAACTATCCAAATCCTTTTACAACTCACACCGAATTTTACTTTGAACACAATCAGCCCAATGTGCCTATGCTTGTAAGCATACAAATTTTTACTATTTCGGGTAAATTAGTGAAAACTATAGAATATCAAAGTTCTTCAAATTCATTGCGTTGTGGTCCCATTAAATGGAACGCTTTAGATGATTTTGGCGACAAACTATCCAAAGGGGTGTATATATACAGATTAAGGGTGAAAACTTCGGATAATAAAACAGCAGAAAAAATTGAAAAATTAGTCATAATTTGATGTTTTCTCAAGTACAATATAATTTTTACACAAACGTTATTGAACATACATTGAAAAGTAATATACACAAAATGCTGAATAGAAGTAAGATATTAAGAGGATTTATCATTGGAGCGTCTTTGGTTTGCCTGAATATAAATAGCTTTGCCCAAGATGCTTTGGGAAGGTCAAAACATGCAGGAAGATCCAATGTGATTACAACAGCCGTTCCTTTTTTGATGATAGGTCCCGATTCATACACAGGAGGCATGGGAGAAGTAGGTGTGGCATTAGACAGGGATATGAATGCACAACATTGGAATCCATCTAAATATGTGTTTTCACCCAATTACGGAGGAGTATCGGTATCCTACAGCCCTTGGTTGTCTGGATTGGGATTGAACGATATATATTTAGGTTATTTGTCTGGATATTATAAAATTACAGATATGAATTCCATATCCATGTCGCTGCGTTTCTTTTCAATGGGAGAAATGGAGCTCATGAACTACGAAGGACAAAACCCCTTGGGAGATGGCGTAAAGGTTAATCCTCACGAGTTTGCCTTAGACGCAGCCTATGCACGTAAGTTTACAAAAAACTTTTCCATGGCAGTAACAGGACGATTTATTTACTCCAATTTAACCACTGTAAGCGGCGTTAGCACAACCACCGAAGGCATCAAACCGGGTATGTCGGGAGCGGCTGACATCAGTATGTTTTATCAAAAAAACTTACCTACCGACAAATTATACAGCAGTAAAATAGGAGTAGGACTTAATATTTCTAATATAGGAGCAAAAATTTCCTACTCAAGCAGCTTAGAAAGAGATTTTATTCCCGCTAATTTCAGAATAGGAACAGCCTATACCATGTACGTAGACAGGTATAATAGTTTGACTTTTGCATTGGATTTCAATAAATTATTAGTGCCAACCAATCCCTTGTATTATACCGATAGCATAGACCCAAGAGGAAACAAAGTGATAGCCGCCGGACGCGACCCCCTAAACACATCCGTAGTAGAAGCCATGTTTACATCGTGGATTGATGCTCCAGGAGGTTTTATCGAAGAAATGTATGAGTTTTTGATAAACGTAGGCATAGAATATGCTTATAGCGACCTCTTGTTTATAAGAGCAGGTTATTTTAACGAAGCTAAAACTAAGGGAGATAGAAAATATTTAACCGTAGGAGTAGGTATTAAATACAGTATTTTCGCCTTAGATGCCTCTTATATTATTCCTGTAAATCAAAGAAATCACGCTTTGGAAAATACCCTACGATTTACACTTTCGTTTGATATAGGCGATATGCTTCAAGGTAAAGATACACAATAATTTAACGATAAAATGAGCATGCTGTAAAATAAAAAAAGAAATATAAACTCTACACAAAATGCTCACAAAACAAATAAACATAATCACATGAAAATCAGAGTCGGTTTAGGATTCGATACCCACATACTTGTAAAAGGACGACCTTTGATAATAGGAGGCATTCACATTCCTTCGCCTCTTGGATTTCAAGGACATTCCGATGCCGATATATTGATACATGCGATATGCGACTCTTTGTTGGGGGCAGCTAATTTGAGAGACATTGGCTATCACTATCCCGATATAGACCTGAAATACAAAGACATTGATAGCAAAATACTGCTAAAAGACACCTACGAAATGCTCCAACATAAAGGCTGGAAAATTGAAAATATAGACGCTACCGTTGTATTGGAGCAACCTAAACTTTTTTCCTACATACCGCTTATGAAAGAATGTTTATCGGAAATTTTAAAAATTACCACAGACGACATTAGCATTAAAGCGAAAACATCTGAAAAAATGGGCTTTATAGGCAGGGCAGAAGGTGCAAGTGCTTATGCTATAGCCTTAATAAAAAAATAATTGTATTACGCATTTCTCAAAAAACAGCTTGAGACGGAAGTCGAAAGTCGGAAGTTTTGAGTCCAAAGACTTGAGTCTGAGGTTAAAGAATTGTTTTTTTATTTTTTACCGCTAAAAACGCCAAGAAGGCACAAAGAACGCAGAGAAAGAAGAATTAAATTTTCAACGCTGTATATCTTTGCGTACTTTGCGTAATCCTTTGTGAACTTTGCGGTTAAAAGACTTGTGTCAAAAGTCAAAAGTCGGAAGTCGTGAGTCGGAAGACTTGAGTTTGAGGTTAAAGAATTGTTTTTTTATTTTTACCGTTAAGGACGCCAAGAAAGCACAAAGAACGCAGAGAAAGAAGAATTAAATTTTCAATGCTGTATATCTTTGCGTAATCTGGGTTTAACTAAAAACATATTCCCCTTCATTGTCTGTTTTTAATTTTCTGTATCTATAATTGGGAAATATTTTGCGTTGAAAATAACGAGCAAGAAAGAATGTGAAAAATATTAAAAATAAATCAGTTCCCACACTTATCCAATATATACCCCATACTGTTGTCCAAGGAAATATAATACCTGTATAAAAAAGTATATATATCATTAAACAAGAAAAAATATACATCCAATAACCATAAAAAGTAATGGGTCTATTACGCACGTTTTCTTTAAATGGTATTACAAAAATAAAAATAACGATAGGTATGATAAGGTTTGTAATACTCCAACCTAAACTAAGTGAATCCCAAAAGTATATAAATGATAAGTCAGGAGATCGGCGTATTATCCATACATTAAACAGCAATATAATCGCTGTAAAAACAAGCAGGATACCTATATATAAATAATGTTTCTTTTTATCCTTTGGCTTCACGGTTTTTACAATAAGTTCGGCAATTGTTTTTTTATTGCCATATTTTTCCACTAAACTATTATAAATATCAATGTCAGTTTCTCCTTTAACTTGAGCTTCTTTAATGAACTGATGAATTTCTTTTTTTATTTTTCTATTCATTGTTTCTGTTTTTTTTAATAATATAACTAACAAGATTTATTATCAATCATACAATATAAATTTGGTTCAAGCGAAGTGGCTTTTATTTTGCAAAAATATACTTTTATTGATTATAAATTTTTATTCCTTACCGTTAAGGACAAAAAAGTATTCATTAGTATATTAATCGCTTTCCTTGACGATTTATCAGCGATAGCTTAGAGGGAGTAAGTATTAAAGTTTTAATGTTATAAATCACGATAATTTAAAAAGCAAGGAGAGGAAATAAACAACATTACTTCCTCTCCTTAGGTGTTTAAATACTTACTTCTATGAATTAATATTCGTCTTCGTGGAAGAAAAAATCTTCTTTTGAAGGATAGTCTGGCCATATATCTTCAATGGTTTCATAAATTTCGCCTTCGTCTTCAATTTCTTTTAAATTTTCTGCTACTTCCAACGGGGCACCCGAACGAATGGCGTAATCTATTAATTCTTCTTTAGTTGCAGGCCAGGGTGCATCTTCTAATTTTGAGGCTAATTCTAATGTCCAATACATTTTTTATATGCTTTTTATATGGTTTTTTTTACGTTTGATTATTTTTGCAAAAGTATAAAATAATAAATACAAAATCCATTTATTTGGATTAAAATTATAATGCTGATACTTTGGTAGTTATGGGTTTTGCTTTGTTTTAATATGTCTTTTAGTGAAAAAAAAAATAATATTTTCGCAAAAAAAAGAAATTGTATGAAAAAAAAAACTACCTTTGCACTTCCGAAAGCCCGAGTGGCGGAATTGGTAGACGCGTCGGTCTCAAAAACCGATGAGGTAACACTCGTGCCGGTTCGATGCCGGCCTCGGGTACAAAAAAAAGCATGAGAATCTCTCATGCTTTTTTCATTATTACAATATGTATACTAATTTACCTGATAGGTTTTATCTCCTGTAGCAAAGAAGTTTACAATTTGATTGGCTGATGCTAAGCCTGCATTGATATTAGCTTCGGAAGTTTGAGCTCCCATTTTTTTAGGAGTAGCATAAACACGTCCTTCAAACTGCTTAACCAAGTCGGCATGTGTTGTTGCTGCTACGTCAGTAGCGTATTTCAAATCGGTTCTTTCTGCAAAAGCTTTGGCTAAACCTTCTTCATCAATAACCTCTTTACGAGCTGCATTGATTAAAGTTCCTCCCTTAGGCATTTTGCTTAAAAGGTCGTAACCAATTGATTTTTTAGTTTTGTCATTAGCTGGTATATGTAAGGATACATAATTACAAGTGCTGTATAATTCTTCTACGGTAGCAACTTGTGTAACTCCTGGAGCGTCTACAGTACCACCTGTTGGGCGATATACATACACATCCATTCCTAAACCTTGACCATATTTGGCTACCAGTCGACCAATGTTTCCAAAGGCGTGGATTCCTAATTTTTTACCTGCTAATTCAGTACCAGAAGCTGGTGTAAACTGATTACGTGCCATGTAAATCATCATACCCATAATTAATTCGGCTACTGCATTGGAGTTTTGACCGGGGGTATTCATGGCTACAATACCTTTGGCTGTACAGGCTTCTAAATCTAAATTGTCATATCCTGCACCCGCTCTTACTACTATTTTAAGGTTTTTAGCGGCGTCTACTACTTCTTTGGTAACTTTGTCTGATCTTACTATTAAAGCGTCAGCATCGGCTACAGCTTTGTATAAATCATTAACATCGGTATAGTTTTCTAACAATGCCAATGTATGTCCATTTTTCTCAACTATCTCGCGTATACCGTCTACAGCTGCTTTAGCAAACGGTTTTTCTGTGGCTACTAATACTTTCATTTCTTATAAATTTACTGTTTTTCCTTTAAATTTTTGATTAAAAATTGCAATAAAGTGCTTTTGAAAAACACTCTATTGCAATGATATTTGATTATTTATGCATTTTTTCGAACTCTTGCATACAATCAACTAAGGCTTGTACGCTTTCTCTCGGACATGCATTATAAATAGAAGCTCTGAATCCGCCTACCGAGCGGTGTCCTTTAATTCCTACCATGCCGCGTTCTTTAGCAAACTCCATAAAGGATGCTTCTTTGTCTTTGTGTTCTTCAGCCATCACAAAGCATACGTTCATCAACGAACGGTCTTCTTTAGCTGCGGTTCCTACAAACAAAGGATTGCGGTCTATTTCGTTATAAAGTAAAGCTGCTTTTTCTTGGTTCATTTTTTGAACAACTTTCAATCCACCAAGATTTTTAACCCATTTCAATGTTTCTAACATTACTAAAATAGAGAATACAGGAGGAGTGTTGAACATAGAATTACCTTTGGTATGGGTTCTATAGTCAAACATTGCTGGTATATAACGACTTACTTTTCCTAAAGCATCTTCTTTTACTATTACAAAGGTAACGCCTGCGGGTCCTACGTTCTTTTGTGCTCCACCGTAGATAAGTGCATATTTTGAAACGTCAACGGGACGGCTCATAATATCAGACGACATGTCGGCTATCAAAGGAACTGGAGAGTCGATATCTTCGTGTAGTTCGGTGCCGTAAATGGTGTTATTGGTTGTGATGTGGAAATAATCTGCATCAGCGGGTATGGTATAATCTTTGGGTATATAGTTGAATGTGGTTTCTGCTGATGATGCTACACATACTACTTCGCCAAATCCTTCAGCTTCTTTCAAAGCTTTCTTTGCCCAAGCTCCTGTTTCTAAGTAAGCAGCTTTTTTCTCTAAGAAGTTGTAGGGAACCAATGAAAATTGTGTTGAGGCTCCACCTCCTAAGAATAAAACTCTATATCCATCAGGAATATTTAATAATTCTTTCCACAAGGCTTCAATTTCTTCCATTGTAGCATCCCACTCTTTGGAACGGTGTGAAACTTCGATTACTGACATTCCTGTGCCTTTAAAATCTTTTAATTGTTCGATAGCTGCGTTAATAGCTTCTTTGGGAAGGACGCATGGTCCTGCATTAAAATTATGTACTTTTTTCATATAGATATATTTTTTTTATTATATGTTTTAGTTTTAGATTAAAAAATCAATACATTGCAAAGTTACAAAAATAAACAATAGGTTTTGCCTTTTGTAACAAACAAAATACATGATTATTTGGTTTTTTTATGTCTTTAAATTTTTAAGTGTAAATCGCAGGTAATGGTATCATTTCCAGCGGGGATAATGTTTTCAGAACGCCCTGTAAAAGTGGTAGCCGAACCTCCAATGGTCATTTTAAATTCAGCACTTACCTGATAAGTAGGTTTGGTTTCAGCTGTGTTGTTTATGATAATGTCTGTGATTTGATAAAATCCATAATCATCGGCAACTACTTCTTTTAAAGCTCCTTCTTCTGTATCTTTGTGTAGTTTAACTATGGCTTTTGTGGCTTTACCTTCCCAGCCTGTTTCGGTGTCTTCATAGGTTACATGCCCCTCAATAACACTTACAATAAGTGGTTCTTCTTCTTCTGGTTTACAAGCTGTAAAACTGATAGCAAATGCTAATACGGATAAAAATAATATGTTTCTCATGTCAATTGTTTTTTTAAGTTATTAATTAATGTGATTGAATGTGTTTTAACACAAACAAAAGTATAAAAATTAATCCATAAAAACAGGGTTTTTAGAAAAAAATATAAACATGAAAATCAAAGTTTTATGAGTCTATTTGGAAATAATATTATTTTAATCAAAATAAATAGGATTATTTGTGTGAAATAATGAAAAAAAACATACCGTAATTCTGCTTTTAAAACAAAAAATCATGTACATTTGCATTTGAATAAATAATAGAATAATAGCGTACTATGCAATGCTGTGTAACGCTAAATACACATGAAGTATGAAGAAAAATATAGCTGTAATAGCGGGAGGAAACTCGGGAGAATATGAAATTTCATTGCAAAGCGGTCGAAACGTAAGCAACACCTTGGATAAATCAAAATTCAATGTGTTTTTTATTCGAATCGAAGGAATAAATTGGGATTATATTTCTGATGAAAATATGACGTATCCCGTTGATAAGAACGATTTTACAATTACCATAGGTGGTCAAAAAGTTATTTTCGATTGTGTGTTTATTTTAATACACGGCAATCCGGGCGAAGATGGAAAACTACAAGGGTATTTCGATATGCTAAACATACCTTATGTGGGCTGCAATGCCGCTGTGTCAGCCCTTACTTTCAACAAAAATTTATGCAACCGATTTATGTCTGCATACGGTATTACGCTTACAGGTTTTTTACATTTCCACAAGGGAGATGCAATAGATACAAAGGTAGTTATTGATAAATTAGGGTTGCCCTGTTTTGTAAAACCATGCAATTCGGGTTCCAGCGTAGGTGTATCCAAAGTAAAAACCGAAGAAGAATTACTACCCGCTATAGACGAAGCCTTTGCTCACGATAAAGAAATTCTTATCGAACGATTTATACAAGGACGAGAAATTACCTGCGGCGTAATGAAAATTAAAGGAAAAATACAATCCTTAGCTGTAACAGAGATTGTTAGTAAAAAAGATTTTTTTGATTTAGAAGCTAAATACGACCCTAATTTAGTCGATGAAATTACACCAGCACCCATAGATATATCGGTTCAACGAGAATGTGAAAGTATTTCAAAAAATATTTACAAGTGGTTAGGCTGTGAGGGAATTGTAAGGGTAGATTATATAGTTAATGAAAAAGGAATTTATTTTATCGAAATCAATACCATACCGGGACAAACCAACGAAAGCATTATTCCTAAGCAGTTAAGATATAGAGGGTTGAGTTTTAGCGAATTGTGTACTCAAATGATAGAGGAAGTTATGCAAAGTATATAATATTTTCATTCTCCCTGCGTTAGAAACAACAACCTAAATATATTTTGCGGAGATGAAAAAAATAATAACCTTAAGTTTTGCCTTATGCATCGTTTTTACCTCGTGCTATGACGACATTGTATACCTTAAAAAAGATGCAAAATTAAATTTCTCATCTTCCACAGTTACTTTCGATACTATTTTTACTACCGTAACTTCCATTACCAAGCGATTGGTTGTACACAATCCATACAATGCCGATTTATTGACCGATGTTTATTTAAAAGGAGGCGAACAATCTTATTTTAGCATCAATGTAAATGGAGTTTCTACACGCAATCTTAGGGATGTGAAAATACCTGCCAAAGACAGTATTTTTATATTTATAAAGGCAATACTCAATCCTAATCAGAAAAACACTCCCTTTTTGATAAGCGATACCATAGGTTTTATTACCAATGGAAACAAGCAAGATGTTGAACTATTGGCGTATGGTCAAGATGCAAATTTTATCATAGCCGACAGAAAATTAGGCAGTATCAAATATAAAATAGTGGCAAAAGAAGGGGAAACCACTACATGGACTAAGGATAAACCCTATGTGATTTACGGTTATGCCGTAGTCGATTCGGTGGGAAAACTAATTATAGAACCCGGTACACAAATTTATGTGCATAAAAAAGGAGGACTGTGGGTGTACAAAGGAGGTTGTTTGAATGTAAATGGAACTATGGATGAACCTGTTGTTTTTCAGGGAGATAGGTTGGAGTCGTTTTTTCAAGACGATTATGAGCAATGGGATAGAATTTGGATAAACGAAGGCTCGCAAGATAACATCATCAACTACGCCATTATTAAAAATGCTTTCATAGGTATACAAGCTGAAATATTGGAAAAAGATATGGGCAATAAACTTATACTCACCAATTCTATCATCAAAAAATCGTATGGAATGGGATTCTTAGCTAAAAATTACACCGTACATGCCTACAACAATATCATAAGCGAATGCAAACAATATTGTGTTGCATTGTTACAAGGAGGAAATTATCGTTTTATTCACAACACCATTTACAATACCTATAACATGGAAATACGCAACACGCCATCCTTATTTTTCTCCAATTACTACATAAGCGATAATGTAATGTACCTGTCTGATTTTCAGTGTGAATTTACAAATAATATTGTGTGGGGAAACAATAATAGAGAGTTTGCTTGCGACTACGACAAATCGGTGGATTTTAATGTTTCTATTCAAAATTGTTTACTAAAATCAGATACTATTTATCCCGATTATTTTATATCTCCAATTTTAAACAAAAATCCTCAGTTTGAAAACGAAGACGAAGAGGATTTTCAATTAAAATCAGTATCTCCTTGCAAAGGAGCGGGTTTGACTACACCATTTGTTACGGTGGATAGAAAAGGAAATTCAAGAAACTCGCCACCATCCATAGGTGCGTATGAATAAAAAAGATAGTGTATGCGTATCTATATAATCGGATTTATGGGCAGCGGCAAAAGTACTTATGGTAAGCAATTAGCCTCAAGTATAGGATATTCCTTTGTGGATTTAGATTTATTGTTTGAAAAAGAATATCGTACAACGGTTTTTGATTTTTTTGAAAATCATTCAGAAGAAGAATTTAGAGAAAAAGAATCCCTTTTGCTACGTCAAACTCATTTGCTAAATAATACGATTATATCCTTGGGAGGCGGAACTCCTTGTTTTCAAAACAACATGGATTGGATTCTTGAAAATGGTATTTGTATTTACTTGAAATTATCGCCTAAAGCTTTGCTTCATAGATTGTTAAATTCTAAGAAAAAACGTCCTCTACTTAAAAATATCCTTTCGGAAGATTTATTGAGTTTTATAGAAGATATGCTAACAAAGCGGGAAGTTTTTTACCAGCGTGCCCATTTAACTTTACCGGCTATTGATTTGAAAAAAACAAAGATAATTTAATACAACTGCTTCTAAACAAGGAGGATACTAATTAGTGTTGTCGTTTATATAATTGCCTGCTTTGGTATTCATATTTAGGACGTGGTTTGTCGGGATTGCGTCCTTGTACATTTCCCTTGAAATACCAGCGTCCGTCTTTTTCTAAAAAAGCATCATTCATACTGGATTCGCCCACATAGTATTGAGGTATATTTATTAAGGATTCATCCATAGGAATTAGATGATTAAATATAATCATATAGCCGTATACGGTATCTATTTGACGGCGATAATTGCGACGCGTACGTTTGATGCTGCGTTCTTCGTAGCCGTGTCTTTCATAATTGAGGGTAAAACTTGATTTTTTAGCATATTCAAATATAATACGACTGGGCTTACCTCTTCCGTAGCCGCGAAAAATATAAGCTCCAAAAATAGGATTTCCTCTATTGTTAAAACTTAGTACATCAATTACTTTACGCTGCGAAAAAACAGTTCCTCCGTTCCAACCTAAGAGCGTATAGTGTTTCTTATTATTGACTACTGTTTCTATAATCTTATAATAAACAGCTCCATACCAAGATAAATAATCTAAGGTTCTGCCATGGGGATTCTCTATTTGTTGCCACTTATCCGACAAAGCGTAAAGCATGTATCTTTTTCGTTGATCGTTGTATGCCTGTATATATCCGAAATGATCGTGATTCCCTGCATCGTCAATTAAATACCATGTAAAAATACGGATTTTTTTATCGGGCGAAATTAATATGGAAATCGTATGTAACGAATCGAAAGAGTAGTTGATGGAGTTTTTTTGTTCCAAAACCTCTTCCACTAAGAACAAAAGACTTTCGTTTTTTTGGTATTTAAGTATACTGTTTTGTTCTAATATTATTTCTTTATGTAGTTTGATAATCGTATCTTCATAGGCTCTAAATGTCTCTTTTCGTTGAGATAAGGATACATTAATGCAACAAAAAAAAACAAAAAATAAAGATATTGATTTTTTCATAAAAAAAATACTTTAAGATAACTAACGTTTGTTGCTTGTTGTTTAGTATTTGATTACTTTTGTAAGTTGTTTTTAAAATAATAAAAATGAAATTAGAAGAAAGAATACAGGCTTTTGTTGAATTAGGTAATGTGTTGATTAGTAGAAATAAAACAAACGCATCCTCTTATTCAGATAGCATAAACGAGGCTCTTGAAAAACTAAAGTATTTTACATTGAATGAGTACATTCATAATCCTTGGTTTATTCCTGAATTTATAGAAAAAATGATAGATGGTATAGGAAGTATGCTCCACAAAGACAAGTTAAAATCTTGGTTGTCAGATTATCCAAATTTATCCCAAAAAGAAAAACCATACAGAGTAGGGGTGGTAATGGCGGGAAATATTCCTTTGGTGGGTTTTCATGATTTTCTTTGTGTATTGATGGCTGGCGATGTATTTATGGGTAAATTATCGTCAAACGACAAGCATTTACTGCCAGCTATAGCCCAATTATTATGTGCTATTGAACCCCGTTTTTCTCCCTATATTATTTTTACAGAAGAAAAATTGGAAAAAATAGATAAAATTATTGCCACAGGAAGCAACAATACCTCTCGTTATTTTGAATATTATTTTGCTAAATACCCATCTATAATACGCAAACACTGCAACAGTGTAGCTGTTTTAAAAGGAAATGAATCGGAAGAAGAGCTTCGCCTTTTGGTCGATGATATTTGCCTGTATTTTGGATTGGGTTGTCGAAGTGTTTCCAAGGTTTATGTCCCTCAATCTTACAATTTTGTACCCTTGTTTAAGTTGTTAGATGCTTATAAACCTACGTATGAAATGCACCATTCCTATATGAATAATTTAGAATATCAAAAAACGGTACATCTCATCAATAAAATTCCTTTTTTCGACCAGGGAATCCTGATGTTTAAGGAAGATACGTCGATGGCATCACCCATTAGTGTTGTTCATTATGAGTACTATACTGATGAATCTCAGCTATTGGAACAATTGAACAAGCAGTGCGACTCCCTGCAATGTACGGTTTGTAATACAGCATGTAAAGCAGATGGAGTTGGTTTTGGGAAAGCACAATTTCCAAACCTTGACCAATATGCTAATAAAATAGATACTTTAGCGTTTTTATTAAAAACAGAGGTATAAATTATGACAATGATAAAGGTTCAAGGTATTACAAAATCTTATCAATCCTTGCAAGTGTTAAAAGGAGTTGATTTGGAAGTAAAAAAAGCAGAAGTTGTTTGTTTGGTGGGAGCTTCGGGAGCAGGAAAATCCACTCTATTACACATCGTAGGAACGCTTGATAAACCCGATGGGGGCGAGGTGTTTATACATGGTGAAAATGTGTTTTTATTAAACGATAAGGCTCTGGCTGCATTTCGTAACAAACACATTGGATTTGTTTTTCAATTTCATCATTTATTGCCCGAATTTACGGCAATAGAAAACGTAGCTTTGCCCGCTATGGTGGCGGGTCATTCGCGAAAAAAAGCACTGCAACAAGCCCAAGAATTATTAGAAATACTTTCCATAGCCAATCGTAGTGAGCATAAACCTTCTCAATTATCTGGAGGCGAGCAACAACGAGTAGCTGTAGCCAGAGCCTTAATTAATCAACCTTCTGTAATATTAGCCGATGAGCCTTCGGGAAATTTAGACTCAAAACATGCACGCGAATTACACGAGCTTTTTATGCAATTACGCACTCAACTACAACAAACTTTTGTCATAGTTACTCATAATGATGCATTTGCTTCTATGGCTGATAGAACGCTGCATATAAAAGATGGTTTAATTCAAAGGTAGAAATTTATTTTTCTTCCGAATGTTGTACACTGGCAATAACCCTACCTTTGCTATCGTATTTAATTTCTTCGCCAGTGGGTTGGCTGTTTTTGTAATAACGAATTTGAACCAAATTACCCTGCGTATTGTATCTTTTTAATTGACCACTTCCCATGTCAAATTTTCCTTCGCCAACAAGGAATCCTTCTTCGTCGAAATATTCCCAAACGCCGTGATATTCATTGTCTTTATAGTTTCCTTTTACTTGTACTTGACCGTCTTCGTAAAAATATAGAAAAGAACCGTTTTTCTTGCTGTTTTCATATATGTAAAAATGAGTAAGCAATCCTTCTTTGCTGTAAAAAAAAGCCGTATCCTCGACCGAACCTTTGACAAAATGTTTAATATCTTCCACTTTACCATCGTAATAATAGCGAATCATTTTTCCATGTAAAGTGTCGTTTACGTAGTTAGCTTCTAATCGTTTTTTTTGGGTTGCTTCGTAATACCAAATGGCTTTTCCGTCCATTTTATTTTTACAATAACGGATTTTTGATTCTAAATTTCCTTTGGGATAATAGGTTTTTTTTACACGGCAACAACTCCCAAAAAGTAGGATTAAAAAGCTGAAAACAAATATTTTAATAAAAATATTTTTATACATAATGTATGGTTTTATTTATTGTATAGAATATTCTATATTGACCACAACCTTGATGGTTTTATATATATCGTTTACATTGGGTGCGTAGTAGTCGCTTGGATTTGAAATGGAGTAATCCCTGTCTATGATTGAAAATAAGCCTTGATTGGCTTTTTTGATTTTACCTAATTTTACATTGCTTTCTTTGGTAAATTCAATGGCTGCTTTTTTTGCGTTTTGTGTCGCCTCCGACAACATCTGAGGTTTTATCTCATTCAAATTGGTAAATATATATTTAACAGCAGGGTTGTAATCATTGTTATCAGCTATTAAAACACCTATTTTCAATAGTTTATCTGTTTGCCTACTTACGTATTGTATGGTGTCTACGTTTGGGGTTCTTACTTGTATGTTTTTTTCGATGATGTATCTGTAAGTACCTATGTCGCTTCCGCCAAATTCTCGCGTAGCTTTGTCTACGACCCTGGCATTTTGCTCGATAATTTCATCTTTTTTAATGCTATTTTTCAATAGAAAATCAACAATTTTATTTTTATTTTCTTCTATTTGGGTAATGCCTTCTATCAAGTCGTTGGTGCTTATACGGGTTTTGATAGACCAAGTGGCTAAATTGGCTTTAACTTCTCGCTCCGAAAATCCTTTTACGGATATAAATCTGTCTTCTTTTCTGAAACTTTCCAAGGATTTACCTATAAAATATCCATGAATAATTAGTCCCAATAAAATGGAAATAGAAATTACTATGATTTTACTTTTGTCTTTCATGCTTGTTGTTTTTTTTGCAAAAATAGCTAATTTTATGTATGTAAATGGTGGGTTACAATAAAAAAAGGAAGCAATCGCTCCCTTTTTTGTACTATATAAAAATCTTATTTAGTTAACTTGCGATTGCAATGTATTTAGTTCTCCTTTTACTTTATTCAATTCTCCTTCTTTTTTAGATGCGTCGCTTTCTATTTTTTTGATTTTCTTCTCTATTTTTTCTTTTTTCTTATTCTCTTTGCTTACGGCTTTGTTTATTTTTTTCAAATCTTTTTCTAAGGCTGCAATTTCTTCTTTTTTAGCATTAATTTTCATGTTTAATGTATACTTGGATGAATAAGCGATGTATTCGGTCATTAGAATTTTAACATTCTCTATTTCAGCGGGATTAACGGTAGCATCTACAAAGTTTTCGTTGCCTTTGCTCAGTAGGAAGTATACGTAAGTTTTTGCATTTTTCTTTTTCCCTTTGACTAAAACTGTGGTATATATGTCTAAGTTATCGGGGCTTATGCGTGTAAATGTTTGATTGAGATAAACTTGAAATTTCTTCATTTTTTTACCTTTCAATCCCTGATTTTCTAAAAAGGATTGAAAAGATGCATTTGCTGTTGAAGCGTCTATATCAGGAACCTCAATACATACGGCTGGTACCATTTTTTTGTTAAATTCAATGTTTTCTTCCAAGGGAACTTGTCCAAAGGCGTTTAAAAATGGAATAATCATCAATGCTACTATACTAATTGCTAATTTTTTCATACGTCTGTCTTTTTTTATTTAAAATATTTCTTTAATAATTTAGTTAATTCGTTGTTATCCTGTACTGTTTTACAAGCGAAGTTTTATTTTTTTTGATTCTGCAAAGATAATAAATTATAGTACATAATTTTATTTCTTTAAGATAGATTTTTCTGGGTTTTAAGGGGAGGGGTAAGTTGCTTTTTTATTTGTTAATCTGAGTGTGTTATCATAAAAAAAGCTACATCTTGTTGGGATGTAGCTTTTAACTTAGTATGTTTTGTGTCAAATTTTGATTATCGACCCATGCTTCTTCT